>NZ_HG779638.1:0-19423 GCF_000582705.2 Microbacterium sp. C448 | reverse complement strand
CCGGGTGAAGCGAGCCGAGACGCGCGAGGACTCGAGGGGCTGCGTTCTCATGTCCCGACCGTACCGCCGGTTCCCCTGCGTGGATCCCGTCTCACGCCCGGAAATCGGTCAAGATGAGGGGTACGGCGTCCGAGAGAGAGGTACGGCATGCCCCAAGGCGAGGTTCTGGAGTTCACCGGAGTCACAAAACAATTCGGTGCGGTTGCGGCTGTCCAGGACTTTTCGGCGCGCGTCGAACCGGGGGTCGTGACCGGATTCCTCGGTCCGAACGGCGCCGGAAAGACCACGACGCTGCGCATCCTGCTCGGGCTCGTCCGTGCGACGAGCGGTCGCGCGACAATCGGCGGTACGGCCTACGCCGACCTGGCCTCACCGTTGCGCTCCGTCGGCGCCGCCCTCGAGGCGGCCAGCTTCCACCCGGGGCGCTCCGCCGCCAACCACCTGAAGGTCTACGCGCAGGCCGCGCGACTGCCGCGCACGCGCGTCGACGAGGTGCTCACGACCGTCGGTCTCGCGGATGTCGCGGGTCGACGCGTCGGCGGATACTCGCTCGGGATGCGTCAACGGTTGGGGCTCGCATTTGCCCTGCTCGGCGATCCCGGGGTGCTCGTGCTGGACGAGCCGACGAACGGCCTGGATCCCGAGGGGATCATCTGGATGCGCGGACTGCTCCGCGAACTCGCCCGCCAGGGGCGCACCGTGCTGGTGTCGTCGCACCTGCTCACCGAGGTGCAGCAGACCGCGGACCGGCTGCTGATCATCTCGAACGGATCCCTCGTCTTCCAGGGGTCCGTCGAAGACCTCGCCGAGCCCGCCGAACAGGCCGTCGTGGTGGACTCGCCCGACCGGCCGGCCCTGGCCGAGGCTCTCGCCGGCGCCGGCATCGCCTTCGAGAACCTGCGGACCGGGGTTTCGGTCCGTGGCGGCGATCCCGCCGACATCGGCGCCATCGCCCTTGCCGCAGGCGTCGCCCTCTCGGGGCTCCAGAAAAAGGGGCCCTCCCTCGAAGAGGTCTTCCTGGAGCTGGTGAACGGATCTCGCGTGCACCCGAGCGCCGCGGCATCGCACACATCCGCTGCTGCAGCCGCTCCCCTGCTCGCGGAGCCGGGCGCCCCAGACGAGGTCGCGGAAGAAGCGGCACCTGAAGTGGTCGCCGAAGAAGTGGTCGCCGAAGAAGCGACGCCCGACGAATCCGTCCCCGACGAGCCCGTAGCGGCGGAAGTAGCTGCTACCGAAGCCGTAGCGAGCGAAACCTCGGACGAGGAGCCCGCCGACGTGGCGCCGACCACCGCTAACTCGGATGAGGACGAGGACGAGGACCAGGACCAGGCCCTGCCGACCTTCGCCCCGGTGTCGTCGTTCGCCGTCGCCGCGACGGGCGTCATCGAGGTCGTGCCCCGAGCATCCGACGATGACGATCCGGACCGGAGTGACGGACGCCCCGACACCGCCACGCACGACGACACAGCCGCGCACGAAGACACAGCCGCGCACGACGAACCCCGCGAGAATGACGACAACGAGGAGCGATCATGAGCCTTGTCGCCGCAACCCGCTCCGAGACAACAAAGGTCTTCTCGACCGTCGGATGGTGGATCCTCGCCATCGTCCTCGTCCTCTACGTCGGCAGCACGGCCGCCGGCCTGGCCTTCGTGTTCGCGGCGTCGGCATCCGGGGACCTGACCGGCGGCGCCGGCACGCCGACCCTTTCCGCCGACGGCCTGGCTCCTGTGCTGTACAGCATCGGCGGATCGATCGGATACGTCTTCCCGCTCCTCATCGGCACGCTCATGGTGACGACGGAGTTCCGCCACCAGACGCTCACGCCGACCCTGCTCGCCACCCCGAAGCGCGGCATGGTGCTGTGGGCGAAGCTCACGGCGGGCGTCATCATCGGGGCCATGTACGGCCTGATCTCGGTGGTCTCGGCCGCTCTCCCGGCAGCGGGGGTTCTGGCCGGCTTCGGGCTCGAGACCGAACTGGGCTCGGGCGACACCTGGGCACTATTCGCCCGCACCCTGCTGGCGCTCATGCTGTGGACCCTCGTCGGCATCGGCGTCGGCACGCTGGTACGCAACCAGGTCGTCGCGATCGTCGTCGTCCTCGCCTTCACACAGTTCGTGGAGCCCATCCTGCGGTTGGCGGGAGGGTTCGTCGACTGGCTCGCCGAGGTCACCCGGTTTCTGCCCGGCGCGGCGAGTGACGCCCTGATCGGGGCCAGCATCTACAACGTGATGGGCGCCGGCGCGAGCGAAGGCCTGGAGTGGTGGCACGGCGGCATCGTCTTGCTCGCCTACGCGCTCATCCTGCTGCTGATCGGGCACATCGCCAGCTGGACGCGCGACGTCACCTGACGCACGTCCGACGCGACGCGACGCGACGCGACGCGACGCCTGAGTTTCAGCCGTCGGATTCGGCGCCGGGCTCCGTGTCGGGGCCCGTTAAGTCGCCCTTGTCCTGGTCACCATCGAGGCGCAGAGCTCGGACGAGCTCGAGGCCGTGGCGCGTCGTGACGAGCAGGCGCTCGTAGTGCTCGTGACCCTCGAGGTCGATGACGACACTGGGCCGCCGACCCCGGATGACGGCGAAGTCCCGTCCTGAGCCGGTCTTCCACGTGCCGATTGCCATGACACTCGGCACCGTCGTGGCGGGGCTCGGAACACCCCGCAGCCAGATCCACGCGTCGTCGGTGAGCATGACCTTGGCGATCTGCTCGCGAAGGACCTGAATATTCCCCCGCCGGAATCCCACGGCCCGCTCGACGGGAGACAGCACGACCTCGAGTCGTTCCGAGTCGAGGAGCAGCGTCACCATGTCTCTAGTCTGTCAGCGGGAGCGACCGCTCGACGGTCGCTTTGCTCACAGTGCAGCAACGATCACGGCGCGCCGGATGAGGTCAGCGCGCCGGGGCGACGGCGGTCGCGGCGGCGCGGGCGGCCGTCGGCAGCGCGTCCACAATGCGCCCGAGGGCCGCGTCATCATGCGCAGCGGTGAGGAACCAGGCCTCGTAGACGCTGGGCGGCAGGGCCACACCGGCGTCGAGCATGGCGTGGAAGAAGTCCGGGTATCGCCAGGCATCCTGAGCGTGCACCGTGTCGTCATCGTGGGGGGCCAGCGGCGTGAACGCGACACCGAACAGGCTCCCGGCGCGTGGGACGGAGTGCGCGACGCCCGCGTCGCTCAGGGCAGCGGTCAGCGCATCGGCGACGACGGATGCCGCGGCATCCACCCGCGCGTAGACCTCGGGCGTCGCTGCGCGCAGCGTCGCGAGCCCGGCCGCGACCGACAGCGGGTTACCCGACAGAGTCCCCGCCTGATACACCGGGCCGGTGGGGGCGAGCATCTGCATGACATCGGCGCGACCCCCGAGAGCGGCGAGCGGCATACCGCCGCCGACGACCTTGCCGAAGGTGAAGAGATCGGGCGTATAGGTCTCGCCCGCGTCCTGCTGCAGACCCCAGTATCCGGCGGGGTGGACGCGGAACCCGGTCAGCACCTCGTCGATGATGAGGAGCGCGCCATGGGCGTGAACGATGGCGCTGAGCTCGGCGTTGTAACCGGGCAGAGGCGCGACGACGCCCATATTGGCTGCCGCGGCCTCGACGATGACGGCGGCGATGCGGTCACCGTGTACCGCGAAGACCTCGCGCACGGCGTCCAGATCGTTGTACGGAATGACGAGCGTCTGCGCGGCGATCGGGGCCGGGACGCCCGCCGAGCCCGGCAGACCCAGGGTCGCGAGGCCCGATCCGGCGGACGCCAGCAGCCCGTCGGAATGACCGTGGTAGTGCCCGGCGAACTTGACCAGCAGATCGCGGCCGGTGGCTCCGCGGGCGAGACGGATGGCCGTCATCGTCGCCTCGGTGCCCGTCGAGACCAGACGCACGCGCTCCACCGGGCGGTGCTCGCCGACACTCACGCGCGCGGCGATGAGCTCTGCCAACTCGACCTCGGCCTCGGTCGGCGCACCGAACGAGAGTCCGCGGCCCGCGGCATCCCGCACCGCCTGCACGACCTCGGGAGCGGCGTGGCCGAGTAGAGCCGGGCCCCACGACGCGACAAGATCGACGTACTCGCGACCGGTCGCGTCGGTGATGTAGGCCCCACGCGCCGATGCCATGAACCGCGGCGCCCCGCCCACCGAACCGTAGGCCCGAACCGGCGAGTTGACGCCGCCGGGAATCACCGAGCGGGCGCGGTCGAACAGACGGGCATTGCGATCATCCATGATTCAATTCTCGCCGGTCACGTCAGGTCCGCGCTCATATGATGTCGTCGCGCAGCCAACCGGCAGCTTCGATGGCGGCGTAGGTCAGGATCGCTCCCGCGCCGGCTCGACGGATGGCGAGCAGCGCCTCCATCGTTGCGCCGCGGCCGTCGATCCATCCGTTGGCTGCCGCCGCCGCGATCATGGCGTACTCGCCCGAGACCTGGTAGGCCCAGACGGGAACATCCACCGCGGCGCGAACCGAAGCGAGCACGTCGAGGTAGGGCAGCGCGGGCTTGACCATCACGATGTCGGCGCCCTCTTCGACATCGATGATCGCCTCGCGCACGCCCTCGCGCGCATTGCCGGGGTCCAGCTGGTATGTGCGGCGGTCGCCCTTCAGCTGCGAGTCCACGGCCTCGCGGAACGGGCCGTAGAACGAGCCCGCATACTTCGCGGCGTAGGCGAGCAGCGTCGTGTCCGAGAATCCCGCCGCGTCCAGTCCGGCGCGAACGGCCGCGACCTGGCCGTCCATCATGCCGGAGAGCCCCAGCATCTCTGAGCCCGCACGGGCCTGCGCGAGGGCCATGGAGACGTAGCGTTCGAGCGTGGCATCGTTGTCGACACCACCCTGGGCATCGAGCACACCGCAGTGACCGTGGTCGGTGAACTCGTCGAGGCACAGGTCGGTCTGCACAACGATCGCGTCACCCACCTCTTCCACAACGGCGCGCGTCGCGACGTTGAGGATGCCGTTGTCATCGTCGGCGCCCGAGCCCACCGCATCGCGGGTCTCGGGAACCCCGAACAGCATGATGCCGCCGATTCCCGCCGAGGCCGCGCCGACCGCGGCGGCGCGCAACGAATCGAGGGTGTGCTGGACGACCCCCGGCATGGATTCGATCGCCCGGGCCTCATCGATGCCTTCGCGCACGAAGACCGGCAGGATCAGTTGCTCCGGGGCGAGGTGCGTCTCGCGGACGAGGCGTCGCATCGCGGGCGACTGGCGGGTGCGGCGGGGGCGACGTTCGGGAAAGCTCACGGTGAGAACTCGTCGGCGGCGTGCGGCAAGGCGAGCCGCGAGACCGCGTCGATCAGGGCAGAGACGGTCTGCTGTTCCGCCACGACGTCGACGTCGAGCCCCGCGCGACGCGCGTCCTTCGCCGTGCGCGGACCGATCGCGGCGATGACGGTGCCCGCGGGGATCTCCGGAAACTGCAGGTGGACCTGCTCTGCCACCGATCCACTCGTCACGAGAATCGCGTTGATGCGGCCATTGGCGACATCGTGCGCGATGCGCTCAGTCACGGGTACACCGATCGTCCGATACGCCACGACGCTGCGGACGTGGTGCCCTGCCTCGCTCAGACGGCGGGTCAGGACGGGCTTCGCGATCTCGCTTCGGAGCGTCAGGATGCGCCGCGGTTCCGGCTCGAGGGCGATCAGCTGGTCGGCCATCCCCGCGGCCGAGTTGTCCTGCGTCGGAACGAGGTCGACCCGATAACCCACGGCCTGCAGGGCGGCTGCCGTCGTCTCGCCGACGGCAGCAACACGCGTCGTCACGGGGATGCTCACGCGGTGGGCGTACAGGACGTCGACGGTGGTGGCGCTGGTGACCGTGAGCCAGTCGAACTGGCCCGCGATCAGATCTTCGAGAGCCGCATCGAGGGATGCCTGGTCGCTGGTCGGAGCGAAGTTGATCAGTGGCGCCACGACGGGAGTCGCCCCCTGCGATCGCAAGCTCGCGGCGACACCATCACCCCAGGGTCCCCCGCGGGGGACGAGGACACGCCACCCGGTGAGGGGCTTCACCGCTTTCGCGGGACGCTCGGCTGCTGAATTCATGTGGAAAACTCTCGTGACACCAAGTCGGCTGCCCCACCATCAAGGAGCCGACGTGCGATCGCAGACCCGATCAGCGCTGCTCGCACGGTCGGGTCCGCGCTGTCGGCGGCGTTCGCGCCATCGCCGCCGCCCGTTTTTCGAATATACCCCTTAGCCAGGGGCTCAGCGTGATCGAGCCCGACCCTGTGCGAACCGTCGACCGCGTACACGACGGCACGTACACGCACGTTCTCGTCGGTGACGCTCGCGTGAACACCGACCGGAGCGTGGCACCCGGCCTCGATGCCCGCCAGGATCGAGCGCTCGATCGTCACCGCGAACCGGGTGGCGGGGTCTTCGAGCGGAGCGATGGCCGCGAGGATGTCTGGCGAAGCATCCGCTCGCACCTCGATCGCCAGGGCGCCCTGCCCCGCTGCCGTCGGCCATTCCGCCAGCCCGAGCGGCTCGAGGAGGAGGCCGTCGGCCGAGCCGCTGCCCCACACGGCCTCGCCGCTGTCCGACGCGATGAGTCCGAGTCGCGTCAGCCCGGCTGCGGCCAGCACGACGCCGTCGAGCTCTTCGTCGCGCACGCGAGCAAGGCGCGAATCCACGTTTCCGCGAAGCTCCGCGACGCGCACGCGCGGCGCCCGACGGCGCAACTGCGCCTGACGGCGGGGGGATCCGGTACCGATCGTCGCCGCGACGTTCTCTCCCGTGCCGAAGTCCGCGAGCAGGGTGCCACGGGTGACCGAGACGTCGCGCGGGTCGGCGCGGCGCGGTGTCGCCGCGATCCGCAGACCCGGCGCCTCGGCTGTCGGAAGGTCTTTCAGCGAATGGACGAGCAGATCGCACTCACCGGCGAGGAGCGCCTCACGCAGTCGCGTCGCGAAGACGCCCGTGCCGCCGAGCTGCGCCAGCGGGGCACGCGTGACATCTCCCTCGGAAACGATTGGCACGAGTTCGACCGGCACCCCGGTCGCTGCGGTGATCGCTTCGGCGACATGTCCGGACTGCGCAAGAGCGAGGGCGCTGCGCCGGGTCCCCAGTCTGAGCGTTCCGGCGGTCACGCTGAAGCCGTCACTGCAGAACGCGTCACTGCAGAACCTCGGGCACCTCGCTGAGCAGCAAGCGACGACCCGTGTAGAAGGGCACCTCTTCACGAACGTGCATGCGCGCCTCGGTCGAGCGGAGGTCACGCATCAGGTCCACGAGCTCAACGACATCGTCCGCCTCGAGCGGCAGCAGCCATTCGTAATCACCGAGCGCGAACGACGCGACGGTGTTCGCCAGCACTCCGGTGAACGCCGCACCCTGGCGGCCGTGCTCGGCCAGCATCCGCCGCCGGTCGGCCTCGGGCAGCAGGTACCACTCGTAGCTCCGGACGAACGGGTACAGGCAGAGCCAGCCCTTCGGCTCGATACCACGCAGGAATCCGGGCACGTGCGCGCGATTGAACTCCGCGTCACGGTGGACACCCATCGCGTTCCAGCTCGGAAGGAGGTTGCGGAGCAGCTCCGTGCGTCGGAGGCGCCGCAGATCCCGCTGCAGATCTTCCGCGTTGTCGCCGTGCAGCCAGACCATCAGGTCGGCGTCGGCACGCATCCCGCTCACGTCGTAGAAGCCGCGCACCGTGACGCCGCCCTCTTCGATGAGCGCGACGATGTCTTCGAGCTCGGTCTCGTCGACCGCGACGACGGGCCGATCGGGATCACGTCGCCAGACAGCCCACAGCGTAAAGCCCGAGGGATGCTCGGTTGCTGTGTCGTCGGCGGGCGTGGACGAGTGCGCGTGACTCTCGGTCATACTCCCCAGTCTCACCCAGCGCTTCGGATCGGCCAAACCTGGCCGATCAGCCCTGCACCGATCAGCGGCGCGGCGCCGTATACAGGCGCACGCCCTCCCAAACGGCCAGCCCGACGACCGCGGCCACGCCGACAGCGACGGCGGCCGCCTGCAGGGGGCGGGTTTTCGCGAAAGCTCGTGCGCGGTGCACTGCCCGATCCGTCACGCGCGCCGCGCGCTTGGGGAGGTTCGCCTTCTCCTCGATTGCCGCGAGCGCAGCCTTCAGCTCGGCCCGCGCCTGGGCAACCGGGTCGCCGAGCTGCGGCACGAGGGTCCGCGGCATCGGCACGAGAAGGCTGTCGGGACGCGGCGAGCTATGGGGACGAGGCTGGCGCGCCATGCCCGAACCTGTGGGGTCAGAACTCATCGCGTACCTCCCGGACGATGTCGAAGTCCTCTTTCACAGCGCCGATGGGACTCTGTCGCCGTGAAGCTCGCTTGAATCGGGCGATGCCGAGCAGCACCAGAATCGCGACCACGACGAGCAGGCCCGCACCGATCACCAGCGCCGACAGCCACACCGGCCACACCGTCGCCAGCCCCGCGACGGCCGCGGTGCCGAAGACGGGAATCGTCCAGAACAGAACGGCGAGGGCGACGACGAGCCATCCCGCGCCGATCCCGTAGTCCTTGGCAGTCTTGGCGAGCCACGACTTCGCCTGGTCGACCTCGGCGATGACCAGGTTGCGGACGAGTTCGGGAACGTCACCGACGAGCGTCAACAGAGAGTCGTCGGCGCGGTCTCGCATACCTCGGGGGGATGCCACGGTCAGCTCTTTTTGGCGCCGTCGGGGGACGCGTCGTCGATCTTCTTCTCGATGTTCGAGACGGACCGCTCGGCAGCCTTGGCCACGTCTTCCGAGCCGTCCTTGCCGGCCTTGATCGCCGCGTCGAGTCGCTGACCCGGGGTGGCGTCCTTGCCCTGCACCGCGCGGGTCACCTTGACGGCGCCGTTCCACACTGCGCCGGGGATCGCCATCGCGGTGGAAGTCGTGAAGTCCTTGGCGCGGTCGACCTGCTTCTGCACGGGGTCGAGGTTCCACACCTTGAGGGCTTGTTCCTTGATCTGTTCGTACCGCTCACGTCCCGCGCGGGTTCCGAGGACGTACCCCGCCGCCAAGCCGATCACGAGTCCCACTTTGCCCTTCATAGGGATCTCCTCACACTCGTGCTACGTCGTTTAGA
The DNA here is from genome assembly GCF_000582705.2 of Microbacterium sp. C448. Classification (NCBI taxonomy): domain Bacteria; kingdom Bacillati; phylum Actinomycetota; class Actinomycetes; order Micrococcales; family Microbacteriaceae; genus Microbacterium; species Microbacterium sp. C448. Next base: position 10,365 of record NZ_HG779638.1, on the reverse strand, counting down.
TCTTCGGTCCGAGTCTTTAGGTTAGTCCCGTATGCCAATTTCGGCATCCGGGTTGACATCATGGCCGTCGGTCCCACAAAAGGGCGGTGCGCACGCGCTCGCTTTCGGTCAGCGCGTCGGGGACGACCTGCGCCAGCCCCGTTCCCGAAACCCACGCGCCGACGACCCCGAGGCCCGGCATCGCGACGATGTGGGCGCGGGCCGCCGCGGTCTGCGCCTCACGACCGATGACCGATGCCGGCTGGCTCTGCGTGTAGCGCTCGCGGTGCGCGCCGACGAGATGACTCTTATCGAGCGGAACGCCGAGAAGAGCGGATGCCTCTGTCAGCGCAAGCGCGGCGGTCTCATCGTCCGTCAGCCCGGCGGTCGCGGCGGGTTCACCCTGGCTGCCGAACGACACGCGGACCACGTGGCGGTGCGGTGCGAGCCCCCGGGCGGCTTCGGCGAGCCAGGCCCACTTCGCGGTCGCGTGGGTAAGGGCCTTGGCGGTGTACGAACCGGGCACGGTGAGTACGCCCGAGCCGCGGGGCGCTGCGTCCAGTGCCGCTGCGTCGAGAACGAGCGAGACGACCTCGATCTCGGGCGCGACGCCCGGGTCTGCCGACGCGCCGAGGCCGGTGTCGTCCGATGCGTCATTCGCCGGGGCGTCGAGGTCCGGAACGGACGGACGCAACAGGGCCCGCGCCATCCGTTCCTCCGTCGCGACGATCACGGCGTCCGCCGCGAGGGTGCCCGTTTCGTCGCCGAGGGTGCCCGTTTCCGGCGCCAGGGTGCCCGTTCCGCCGCCGAGGGTGCCCTCGATCTCGACCTGCCACCCGTCCGGGGTCCGCGTCAGCGCCGCAGCGGGCGTGTCCGTCCGTACGGTCACACCCAGCTCATCGAGGCGGGCGAGCAGGGCATCGACAATGCGCTGCACCCCTCCGCGGATTCCCTCGACCGCTCCCCCGGGCGCCTTGGTCGCGCGCTCGGCGCTGAGGACCGAAACGGCACCGCTCAGCGATCCCGTGCGGGTGAGCGCGGCATTCAGGCCGGGCGCCGCGAGATCAACGTCGATATCGGCCGGGCGGGCCGAGTACACTCCCTGCACGACCGGGGCGACGAGTCGGTCGAGCACACGCGATCCCATCCGCGTCGACACCAGGGCACCGAGGCTGTGGGTGTGGCCGATCGTCAGGACCGGGCGCAGACGATCCAGATATGCCCGCCAGGCGCCGCTCCAGCCGATGATGCGGCGAACGTCCGGGTCGAACGGGTTCGCCGGGATGCCGAGCACTCCGCCCGCCGGGAGGGGTGCGGCGCCACCCGGCACACCGGGAATCCCGCCCAGCCACGCACGACCGCCGCTCGGCGCGACGACCTCAGACCCGAGACCCAGCTCGTCGATCAGACGACGCACGTGCCCGCCGCGCGTGGCGTAGCTCTCCGCCCCCACATCGAGCGTCAGCCCGCCGACGTCCGCCGTGCGAATCGCCCCACCGACGCGCGACGACGCCTCGAGGACCGTGACATCCATCCCGATCCGCGCGCACTCCCAGGCCGCGACGAGGCCCGCGATCCCGCCGCCGATGACGACGACCCGCGTATCGCGGGCCCGTTCGATCAGTTCGGCCGAGAACGGCGCCGAAGAGTCTGGGCTCACACGTTCTCCTCGTGGACGAGGCGCACGATGCGGGTGAGCACATCGGGGTCGGTGTCGGGGGTGACGCCATGGCCCAGGTTGAGGACGTGGGCGCGAGCCGCGCGTCCACGCTCGAGCACGTCGCGGACATGGGCCTCGAGCACGGGCCACGGCGCCTGCAGCAGCGCCGGGTCGATGTTGCCCTGCACGGTGACGTCGGGGCCGAGCACGCGAGCGGCGTCGTCGAGGGTCGTGCGCCAGTCGACGCCGACCGCGTCGGCCAGGCCGTCGAGGCGCATGTCGTCGAGGATCGGGCCGGTGCCGACGCCGAAGTGGATGATCGGAACGCGGCCGGCGACGGCGGACACGGCCGTGCGCGAGTGGGGAGCGGCGAACGCGCGGTAGTCGGCACGCGAGAGCGAACCCGCCCACGAGTCGAAGAGCTGGACGGCGGATGCTCCGGCGCGGACCTGCACGTCGAGGAACACCCCGGCGACCCGGCCGAGCCAGTCGGCGAGTGCGTGCCACGAGGCGGGGTCCGCGTGCATCATGGCGCGCGCCCGCAGGTGCTCCTTCGACGGGCCGCCCTCGACGAGGTACGCGGCCAGCGTGAAGGGCGCGCCCGCGAAACCGATCAGCGGCGTCGAACCCAGCTCTTCCGTGACCCGTCCGATGGCTTCGATGACGGATCCGGATGCCTCGGCCACCTCGGCCGGATCGATCGCCGTCAGGCGGGCGACATCCGCGGCGCTTCGCACCGGGTTCGCGAAGACCGGGCCGCGACCCGGTTCGATCTCGACCTCCACACCAGCGAGACGCAGGGGTACAACGATGTCGCTGAAGAAGATCGCGGCGTCGACGTGGTGGCGCCGGACCGGCTGGAGGGTGATCTCAGAGGCCAGTTCGGGGTCAAGGCACGCATCCAGCATCCGTGTTCCGACGCGCAGTTCGCGGTACTCCGGCAGCGACCGTCCCGCCTGACGCATGAACCAGACCGGCGCGCGGTCGGGTCGGTCGCCCCGGAGGGCGCGCAGCAGCGGGGCGTCGGAAAGTTGCATGGCTCCATCCTCCCCCGCACCCCGGGGTTCGGGCGAACTCCGGGCGCGCGGGCAGTGGGGGTGCACACGGAAGGTAAGCTGGATAGGTGCTGCTGTGTATCTCGGCGAGTCACAAGACCGCCGCATTCGATCTACTCGAGCGGCTCAGCGTACACACGACCGATATCGCTCCCCTCATCGCGGAGCACGACTCGTGCGTCCGCGGAGCCGTCGTGCTGGCGACGTGCAACCGCTTCGAGGCGTACGTCGACATGGACGAGCCCGTCACCGCGGCCGGTCCCGTCGGCGTAGAAGCCGTTCTGCTCGCCGCCGAAGCAGCCACGGGCGTCAGCGCTTCCGAGTTCGAGGGTTCGTACCGCGTGGTCACGGGTCCGGATGTCGCAGAGCACCTTTTCGCCGTTGCGTCGGGGCTCGAATCGGTCGTCGTCGGTGAGGGCGAGATCGCGGGTCAGGTGCGCCGAGCGCTGACCGACGCGCGCCGCCAGGGCACCACCTCGGGTGAGCTCGAGCGTCTTTTCCAGCGCGCGAGCGAGGCACAGCGCGGCGTGAAGAACGCCACCGCGATCGGTCGGGCCGGGCGCTCGCTCGTCCGCCTCTCGCTCGAGCTGGCCGACAGCCGCGTTGCGGACTGGACCGAGCTCGATGTCCTCCTCGTCGGAACCGGAGCGTACGCGGCTGCCACTCTGGCCGCGCTCCGCGACCACGGCGCCGAGCGCATCACGGTGTTCTCCCCTTCCGGTCGCGCACAGGTCTTCGCCGCCAAGCACGGCATCGCATCCATCGACGACGCGGGCTATGCGCGCGCCGCGGCATCCGCCGACCTCGTCATCACCTGCACGAGCGTGGACCACCACGTCCTCGATGCGGCACTGCTGCAGCGCGGGCGCGCCGAACTCTCGGGCGAGCTGCGCCGCATCACCCCGGCCGGTGCTGCGGAGTGCCCCGTGCCCCACGCGGCAGGCGCGCGACGCCTCGTGATCGATCTCGGGCTTCCGCGCAACGTCGACCCCGATGTCGTGACCGTCCCGGGCGTCGACCTGCTCGACCTTGAGACCGTGCGGCTGCACGCCCCGCTCGAAGAGCTACAGGCGACCGCCGAGGCACGCGAGATCGTGCGGGATGCCGCCCAGAAGTTCGCGCTCGCGGGTCGCCGCCAGAGCCTCGCGCCCGCTGTCGTCGCCCTCCGCGAACACGCGTTCGCGGTGCTGGAAGACGAGATCGCGCGCGTGCGGGCACGCGGAGACGAAGACGGTCGTACCGAACAGGCGATGCGCCACCTGGTCGGCCGGCTGCTGCACGTGCCCACGACCCGCGCCCAGGACCTCGCGGCCCGAGGACGCGCGGACGATTACGTCGCGGCTCTCGGCACCCTATTCGGCATCGACGTCGGCGCGCAGGATTCCACGGCGCAGGATGCTACAGCGCTGCGAGACTCCGCTGCCGTCGCCGACGGCGCCGCCTGACCCGTGACCGACACCACGCCCGGGTCGCCCGGGTCGCTGGCGCGCGATGTCTACCGGGTCACGGGTGAAGACCGGCAGCTCAGCCCCGTCGCGCGCGGTGTGCGGTGGGTCGGCACCCTGGTCGCCGGGTTGGTCGATGTCGGTGACGCTCCGGCGTTGAGCGACATCGTCATCACCTGGGTCGAGGGCGGCGGTGAGGTTCGACGCATCCGGGAGTCCTCGGTCGTCGATTTCGAGAAGACGATGCGGGCCATCGCCGCCGACCTCGAAACCCTGAGCCCCGAGGCTTTCGCCGAGGCCTGGCTTCCGGCCTGATTGCCTCGGCCGCCGCAGCACTCGCCCCAAGTGGGGCAGGTTAGGCGCTGTGGGGCAGGTTCCCCCCTGCCCCACAGCCCGCAATCTGCCCCACTTCGCCACATCGGGCCGTTCGCACGCCGATGTGGGGTGCGAAACTGATCGCATGACGCTGCACATCACGGGCGACGCCGCCGCCGACCGCCTTCTGAGCGATGATCCCCTGGCCCTGCTGATCGGGATGCTGCTGGACCAGCAGGTCGCGATGGAGACGGCCTTCGCCGGGCCGCTCAAGATCCAGGAGCGGGTCGGGTCGGTCGACGCCGCGACCCTGGCACACTACGACCCCGACCAGCTCGCCGAGGAGTTCAAGAAGACTCCGGCCGTGCACCGATACCCCGGGTCGATGGCCGGTCGGGTGCAGTCGCTCTGCACCGCGATCGAGGACGACTGGGGCGTAGATGCCTCTGCCCTCTGGACCCGCGACGCCCCCGACGGCCGCGAGGTCCTGAAGCGCCTCAAGGCCCTGCCCGGATTCGGTGAGCAGAAGGCGAAGATCTTCCTCGCGCTGCTCGGCAAGCAGTACGGGTACACGGGGGACGGATGGCGCGAGGCATCCGCTCCCTACGGCGAGGACGGTTCGTTCCGCAGCGTCGCCGACATCGTCAGCCCCGAGTCGCTGCTGAAAGTGCGAGAGCACAAGCAGGCGATGAAGGCCGCGGCGAAGAAGGCCTGACGCGCGCCCGACACCGGACGCGGGGTGCACCTCGTCCCGTTGTTCGCCGAGACCGCCCGTTAGCGCCGAGGCCGCCGCCTATTCACCGCGAACAACCAGCGGCCTCGGCAACAACTGGCCGTCTCGGCGAGGGATGGGGCACCGGACGCCGAGGCCCCCAGCGCGTCATTGGGTTCCCGCGAACGCACGACTTGTGCGCGAATGCACGACTTGGGAACCGCACGTAGGCCGTGCACTCGCGCCGAAGTCGTTCACTCGGCGAAGAGGGCTTGCGCAGGGGCGCGAGGCTGCCGGTTAGTGCCGAGCGGGCCCCTTGTTCACCGCGGACAACAGGCGGGCTCGACAACAACCGGCGCGCTCGGCGAAGAGGCGGGACGGCGCAATCGGGTGAGCCGCGGGTTCAGGCGCCCTTCAGGCGCTCCGCGAGATAGGCGTGTACCTCATCGAGCGGCACGCGCTCCTGGGCCATCGTGTCGCGGTCGCGCACGGTGACGGCGCGGTCTTCGAGCGAGTCGAAGTCGACCGTGATGCAGAACGGGGTTCCGATCTCGTCCTGGCGGCGGTAGCGGCGACCGATCGCGCCGGCGTCGTCGAAGTCGATGTTCCAGTCGCCCCGCAGGTCGGCGGCGAGCTCGCGAGCGATGGGCGAGAGCTGCTCGTTGCGCGACAGCGGCAGCACCGCGACCTTGATCGGAGCGAGGCGCGGGTCAAGGCCCAGCACCGTGCGGGTGTCGGTTCCGCCCTTGGCGTTCGGCACCTGCTCTTCGCGGTAGGAGTCGACGAGGAACGCCATCATCGCGCGCGTCAGGCCGAACGACGGCTCGATCACGTAAGGCGTGTAACGCTCGCCCGTCGCCTGGTCGAAGTACGACAGGCTCTGCCCGGATGCCTCGCTGTGGCTCGTGAGGTCGTAGTCGGTGCGGTTGGCCACGCCCATCAGCTCGCCCCATTGCTTGCCCGGGAAGCCGAACGCGTACTCGACATCGATCGTGCCGGCGGAGTAGTGCGCCCGGTCGTCCTTGGGCACGTCATAGCGGCGCATGTTGGCGGGGTCGATGCCCAGATCGATGAACCAGTCCCAGCACGCCTCGACCCAGTGCTCGAACCACTCCTGCGCCTCGGCCGGGGGCGTGAAGAACTCGATCTCCATCTGCTCGAACTCGCGGGTGCGGAAGATGAAGTTGCCGGGCGTGATCTCGTTGCGGAACGACTTGCCGACCTGCCCGATACCGAACGGCGGCTTCTTGCGCGATGCCGTGAGCACGTTGGTGAAGTTCACGAAGATGCCCTGCGCTGTCTCCGGGCGCAGGTACGCCAGCCCCGATTCGTCGTCGACAACACCCAGATACGCCTTGATCAGGCCCGAGAAGGCCTTCGGCTCGGTGTACTGACCCTTCGTGCCGCAGTTCGGGCACGGCACATCCGCCAGCCCGTTCTCGGCCGCACGACCCTTGCGGGCCTCGAAATCCTCGATCAGGTTGTCGGCGCGAAAGCGCTTGTGGCAGTGCAGGCACTCCACGAGCGGGTCGGTGAACGTCGCGACGTGACCGGATGCCTCCCACACACGCTTGGGCAGGATGATCGACGAGTCGAGCCCGACCATGTCGCCCCGGCCGCGCACGAACGTCTGCCACCACTGGCGGCGGATGTTCTCTTTGAGCTCGGTTCCGAGGGGCCCGTAGTCCCAGGCCGAACGCGAGCCGCCGTAGATCTCACCGGCCTGGAAGACGAACCCGCGGTGGCGGGCGAGGGCGATGACCTTATCGAGGCGGGACTGTTCGGCCATGGTGGCTCCAATGGTCGGGGTGGTGACGGGGCAGGTGGGCGCACGAAGCGCGAGATCACGGGCGCGGCGGGGCTGTCATCACTGGAGCGGCAGAGCCGCGGCATCCTGCCTCGATCTTAGTCCGGGGCGCTCTGTCAGGCCGCCGGTTCGCCCGCCCACACGTCGACGGGCGGGAATAGCATCGGAGCATGAGCGAGCGCGTGTTCGATGTCGTTGTGATCGGTGCGGGGCCCGTCGGCGAGAACGTCGCCGATCGAGCCGTGCAGGGCGGGCTCACCGCCGCAATCGTCGAGGGCGAGTTGGTCGGCGGCGAGTGTTCGTACTGGGCGTGTATGCCGACCAAGGCTCTGCTGCGGCCGGGTGCCGCGCTGCGGGCGGCGCGGAGCGTCCCGGGTGCACGTGAGGCGTTCGGCGCTCCCCTCGATGCCGAGGCTGCGCTGCACTTCCGCGACAAGGCGACGTCGGGATGGGATGACGCGGGCCAGGTGTCGTGGCTGGACAGTGCGGGCATCACCCTCGTCCGCGGACACGGGCGGATCGCCGGTGCGCGCCGCGTCGAGGTGACGACCCCGGATGGCTCGGTCGAGACCCTCGTCGCACGCCACGCGGTTGCGGTCTGCACGGGCACGTCCGCGGTCATCCCCGACATCCCGGGACTCGCGGATGCGTCGCCCTGGACCAACCGCGAAGCCGCGGCCGTGCAGGTCGTACCGGATCGGCTCGTCATCGTCGGGGGCGGGGTCGTCGCCTCCGAGTTCGCCACGGGATTCTCGAGCCTCGGCTCGCATGTCACCATGCTCGTCCGCGGCGATGCGCTGCTCGCGGCGAACGAACCGTTTGCCGGCGAACTCGTGCTCGACGCACTGCGCGAAGAAGGCGTCGACGTTCGCACCGGGACTTCTGCGACGCGCATCGAACGGACGGCGGATGGCTCGCTCACCATCTCGCTCGGCGACGCCCCCGACGCCGAAGAACTGCACGCCGACGAGATCCTGATCGCCACGGGTCGCCACCCTCGGACAGACGACATCGGGCTCGACTCGGTCGGCCTGGAGGCCGGCCGCTCGCTGGAAACCGACGACACCCTGCGCGTGTTGGGTGCGAACGGGACGCCCGTCGGCACCGAGGACGACGACCCGGGCTGGCTCTACGCGGTGGGCGACGTCAATGGCCGGGTGCTGCTGACGCACCAGGGCAAGTACCAAGCGCGTGCCGCGGGTGACGTCATCGCGGCCCGTGCCCTGGGACAACCCGTCGACGACGCCCCCTGGGGCCGCCACGTCGCCACCGCGGATCACACCGCCGTGCCCCAGGTCGTCTTCACCGAGCCCGAGGTCGCCGCGGTCGGCATCACCACCGCTCAGGCCGAGCGCGAGGGCCGAGAGGTGAAGGTCGTCGACTACGACCTGCACAACATCGCCGGCGCCTCGGTCACCGCGCAGGGCTACACGGGTCGCGCGCGCCTGATCGTCGACCCCTCGACGCGCACGGTGGTGGGCGCAACCTTCGTCGGGGCGGGAGTTGCAGACCTGTTGCACTCGGCGACGATCGCCGTCGTCGGCGAGGTTCCGATCGAACGCCTGTGGCACGCGGTGCCCTCGTACCCGACGCTCAGCGAGGTGTGGCTGCGCCTGCTCGAGGCCCTCGGCCGCGACACGGCCTAACCGCCGAAACCACACCAGTCGGCGACCCAGGCGAGGACCTCACCCTTGACCTCGGCCGACGCCGCGACCTCGACAACGCCCGTGACTCCATCCACCTCGACGGTCGCATCGAAGATCGTGCCGCGCTTGTCCTCCATCACGGCGTGCGGATCGCAGCGCAGCGGCACGAGGGGCACTCGAACCTGCTGGGGCGAGCCCGAACCGCCGATCTCGGCGTCCACGACGAACGGCGCCGCGCCCGCCGCGTCGAACATGAGCAGCGGGGTCGTCTCGACGGTCTCTACGAGCGCCGCGCCCCCACCGCCCGAGGGGGCGATCTCGAGCGTCAGGTGCGCCGGCGCCGGGGCATCCGACGGCTCGAATCCGGACCACGACATCACCGCGACATCCGCAAGGCGCTCGCGCAGGCACTCTTTCTGGTGCAGCAGCGGGATGAACGCGAGCGGGTCGGGGATGGATGCCTCGGCGATCGAGGCCCGTCCGTTCACCTCGTACTCCAGCTCGATCGTCGCCGCATCGGCCTCAGCGTCCGCGTCGCACACGACAGGCGGCAGGGCGATCCGGATGTCGAGGGTGCGCCCAGAAGCGACCTGCGCGCGCTTGTCGCGCACGATGGGCGCCTCGAACCGCGGGTCGACGATCTCGAGCCCCGTGATCACCAGATCGTCCTCGCCCGCGTTCACCAACCGGACCTGGGCGGCGCGATCGATGACATCCGAGCGCAGCTGAATCAGCTCGACGCTGACTCCCGGCGGCAGGGCCCCCGGCCGCGGATCGGACGGAGCGCAGGCCGTCAGCGCGAGCCCAGTCGCCAGCACGGCGACGAGCAAAGCACCCAGACGAGCACCCTTCGACACGCTCAGGGAGCGGGAGGGCACAACCCTCATTTCGAGCCGTTGGTCGCCACGTGCTCGGCGAACAGACCGGGCCACGCCATGATCCCGTAGGGCGTCCGCGCGATGACGATCCGGCTCTCGGGGATCAGCTCGTGGAGCTTGTTCGCCGTCTTGACCGGATGCGTCCGATCACCGGTCCACGCGAGGATCAGCGTCGGCACGTCGATGCGCGCGATGTCCCGCCGGTCGGGCAGATCGGTCGAGGCCGCCCCGCGCATGATCGTCGGGAGCAGCTTCTCGCTGATCGAGGGCCGCGTCTCGGGCATGTCGGCAAGAGCCGGCGGGACGGGCGCCGTGCTGCCCGCCTCGACGAACGCGCTGATGCCGTGCTGCTCGACGAGGTCGGCGTTCTGCAGATACGTTGCGGCCTGGGCGCGGCGACTGCCCCACGCGGTCGGCGGCACCACGAGCGTCAGGCTCGCGAACCGCTTGGGTTTGCGCACGGCGGCGTGCAGCAGCGTGCCCGTGCCCATCGAGGGCCCGATTCCGTGCACCTTCTCGCCCGGCGCGACGTGATCGAGCAGTGTCAACAGGTCGCGCGCCAGTCGATCCCAGCGGTAGCTCGACGGATTCTTCTTGCCCGTCGACCCGCCGTGCCCGCGCGCGTCATACCTCAGCACGCGGTGGTCGCGGAGTGCGCGGCCGAGATCCAGCCCCAACTGGGCGTCACGCACGCGGCTCGACGTCAAACCGTGCAGTTGAACCACGAGGGGGCCGCTGTCGCCCGTGATGTCGTAGTCGAGCGTGGCACCCCCGACGTCGAGTGTGGGCACGAAACCTCCGGTTGCAGGCGGGAGTCACAGGCGCGAGATATTCGCCCCCTAGGTGCGTGGGTCAGATCCTTCCGTTA
>NZ_HG779637.1:0-12864 GCF_000582705.2 Microbacterium sp. C448 | reverse complement strand
CCCGACGAACTCGAGGTCGTACGCGGTCGTGCCCTTGAGCACGACGCCGCGGATGACCGCGTTCAGTCCGGGGCAGTCGCCGCCGCTGGTGAGGATGCCGATCTTCATGTCTGATCCTTGCGTTTCGGGAGGGGGATCCGGCGACGCTGCCCCCGTCACACTATCGCCGGATGCGGCGCCCTGCTACACGCGCCCTACTACACGATCCCTGCCAAACGAGCCCTGCCAAACGAGCCCTGCCACAGGAGCGCGGCCGGACGCACGGACGGCGGAACGTCGGGCCGCGCACCCAAGCCGCGGATGTCGTTACTCGCCGCCGAGCGCCCGGCGCGTGAGGTGCATGAGCGCGCTGAGCTGCACGGAATCGCTCGAGGCGGGGTCGACAGCTTCGCCATCGAGGGCGCGCAGGGACAGCCCCTGCTTCGAGTCGATGAGCTCAGCGATCTTCGTGTCGATGGTGTGCGCCGCGATGATGCGCCAGGCGGTGACCGGCTCACCCTGTCCGATGCGGTGCACGCGGTCGATTGCCTGCGTCTGCTCGGCCGCGGTCCAGCTGAGCTCGGCGAGCACGACGTTCGACGCGGCCTGCAGGTTCAGTCCGACACCCGCGGCCGTCAGAGAACACACGGCGATGCCCACGCTCGGATCGTTGTTGAACGCGTCGATGCCGTCCTGGCGGTTCGCCGTGGTCTGATCCCCACGAATCGAGATCGTCTTGAGTCCGGCGGATGCGAAATGCGCCTCGGCGGCGTCCATGACGTCGATGTGCTTCGCGAAGAACACGACCTTGCCGACCGCGCGCTGCAGCTGCACGGCGTAGTCGGCCGCGAGGTGCGCCTTCGCTTGACCGATCTTGCGCACCATGGTGAAGACGTTCTCAGACCCCGCACCGGCAGCCTTCGACTCGTCGAGCTCGTTCTGCGCGACGAGGCGCACGATGTCGGCGTCGATGTCGTCCCCGAGAGAATTGCCCATGCCGCGGTCTCCGCGAGCGGTGACGATACGACGGTAGCGATCGGCGAGGCGCTGGCCGAGCTCGCGCTCGGCGTCTCGGATCGAACGCCCGAATTCGTCATCGAGCTCGACGGGGAGATCGGCGATGAGCTTGTCGGGCAGGTCGGCCGCGACATCCTTCTTCTTGCGACGGACGATGCCCATCGAGATGACGGCCTCGCGGGCCTCGGGGTAGAAGGCCTTGTCGGCCGGCGTCATGCCGGTCGCATCGAGCTTCTCCATCAGCTCCGGACCGGGCTTCTCACCATTGGTCCAGCCGAGGAAGCGCCAGATCGCATCGAAGTCCTCGACGTCGTTGATCAGGGGCGTTCCTGTCAGCGCCATGAGCAGCGGGTTGCCGCCGGGAGTCATCTCGCGGATGCGTCCCGCCAACGTCAGCACGTTCTGCGAACGCTGCGACGAGAGGTTCTTGATGAAGTGAGCCTCGTCGACGACCATGCCGCGCAGCCCGATCGAGCTGAGCCACGCGAGGTGACGGTCGAGGATCTCGTAGTTGACGATGAAGATGTCGGCGAACGCGTCGATCGTGGCGCCGTCACCCTGGATGACGGTGGCACGGCGCTGCGGTGTCCACCGCTCCACTTCGCGCGCCCAGTTCATCTTGACAACGTTCGGCACGACCGCGAGCAGCGGGTATGCGCCGGCGACGGATGCTGCGAGGAGCGATTGCGCCGTCTTGCCGAGACCGGGCTCGTCGGCGAGCAGGAACGTACGATGCCCGTCGCGGACCGACTCGAGAAAGCGAGACTGGTGGGCCATGATCTCGCGGCCCTTCGGCGAAAGCCGATCGAACTCGGGAACGGGAGGCAGCTCCATCGACGCCGCACCACCGCCGGCTCCGGTCTCGAACGCCTTGTACAACGGGCCCATGAGTTCCCAACCATCCAGTCGACGGCGCGGGCTCTCGCGCCGCACGGGGCGGTCGAGGTCGGGCGCGAGGAAGGGGTTGGCGAGCTGGCGAGCCTCGATCGCGGGCGGCACGACCTGCTTCTCGGCGAGTGCGGGCGGCACGACCGGGGCGAGCGCAGGTGCCGCATCCGTGATGATGAGCTCGTCGGGCGCGAGTTCGGCACCCGACTCGAGCAGCCAGTCACGGCGCATGCGACGGGCAACGGGCGACGTCGCCTGGTCGACCTCGAGCAGTTGAATGAGGGATGTGTCCCGCGCGGCGGTCTTCGCCAGGATGGTCGCGACGCCGTCGAGGCGCTTGAGCGACTCGGACCGCACCGCATCCGGAACCGTCGTGTCGTTCTTGACCCGCGCGCGCTCTTCGCGCACCAGGAATGCGATCACCTGGAACTTGACGCGGTTGGTCGGTCCCAGCTTGCCGCGCTGCGCCTTCGCCTCGACCTCGCGCACCTTGCGCGCGAGGATCGGGATCAAAGGCGCGTCGTCGTCGCGACGTGCGGACGACTGCTTGCGGCGCCTGTGCAGCTGTGGCTGTGCCGTGCTCGGCATGCTCCTCCTGAGCGTGTGCACCGGAAGACCCGGTGTGATCTCCAGCGCGAGGCTGGCGAGCTGATGAAACCCCGTGGGCGGCTGGTGGGCCGTGACAGACACGGGCGAGAAAAGCGGGGACGAAGCGTGAAGCGGATGCCTCGGCACGAGCGTCGCAGCGCGGTTCCTCCCCCGTATTCTACGGCATCCGGGCCGTGCTCGTGCGTCCGACGCGTCAACCGCGCCGACGGTCACCCCCACAGCGTCGCGACGACATCCTCCATGTAGCCCTGCGGCCCGAAGTTGATCCAGCGCGTGGACACCCAGCCGTTCGCCCGGAAGTAGTGGGTCTCTCCGAACGCGTTCTCTTCGTCGGTCCGCTGGATCCGGCAGGCCGTGCCGTCCTCGAAGTCTTCGCACGCGAAGCCGCGATCTGGCAATGAGTCGATAACCGTCTGGGCTTGACTCGCATCAACGATCGTGACATTCGTGGCCAGACCATACGAAGAGGGCAATCCCCACGAGCAGCGGAGCGTCTGAGCGCCGGATGCCAGAACCTCGAGCGCTTCGACGACCTCCGTGGAGTCCATCGTGACGCCGGGATCGTTCAGCGGCGGATTGTCGGCCTGCAGCAACGACAGCATCTCCGCCGAGTAGATGTCTTCGCAGCTCGCCGGGATGGAGATGTCGGCGACGGGCTCCGGGCTGGGCGTCTCCGATGCGTCGGGCGTCTCGCCGAGGGTCGTGATCTCGGGCGTCGGGTCACCCGTGCTCGTCGATGTCGGGGCGGGGTCCGCCGTGCAGCCGGCGAGCGCGACCGCGCTCAAGACCACCAGGGCCAGCGCACCTCGACGGATCAACGAAACGTAGCGGTCCGGGCGCATGGCATCCTCTCAGCGCAGGTGATGTTTCACCAATGTACCGCCGCGAAGGACGCGGAAAGGACCGGATGCCTCGCCTCAGCGTACGGAACGCAGGCGCAGGCTGTTCAGAACGACGAAGACGCTGGAGAACGCCATCGCCAAGCCCGCGATCATCGGGTTCAGCAGACCCGACGCCGCGAGCGGGATCGCCGCGACGTTGTACCCGAACGCCCAGAAGAGGTTGCCCCTGATCGTCCGCATGGTGCGGCGAGCAAGCCGGAGCGCCGTGACGATCGACTCGGGGTCGTTGCGGACGAGGGTGATGTCGCTGGCGTGCATCGCGGCATCCGTCCCGCCCCCCATCGCGATTCCGAGATCTGCCGCGGCGAGAGCGGCGGCATCGTTCACGCCGTCGCCGACCATCGCCACCCGGCGCCCGGCCGCCCGACGCCGCTCCACCTCGGCCAGCTTCCCCTCGGGCAACACCCCGGCCACGACCTCGTCGATACCGACGCGGGCCGCAACCGCGCGCGCCGCGCCCGTACCATCGCCCGTGAGCAGAACCACGTCGATCCCCTGCTCGCGCAGGCTCGCCACGGCCGCCGACGCACCCTCCCGTACGTCGTCACCGACGGCGAAGACGGCTCGAGCAACGGGCGCGCCGGATGCGTCCGCCCAACCGACCACGACGAGCGAGCTGCCATCCGCACGCTCGAGGGCACGCTCGAGATCGGCGGGCAGCGCAGCCACTTGCTCGACGGCGAAGGCGGGACTGCCCGCGAAGGCATGCACGCCATCCACGATGCCGGTCACCCCCCGGCCCGCGTGACTGCGGAAGTCGTCCACCGCGACAGCTGTGGTGGCTGCGCCGGACGACACACCGAACGACGCGATGGCGCGGGCGATCGGATGCTCCGACCTGCCCTCGAGCGCGGACGCAACCCGCAGCACGTCGCCGCGGCGGTCGTCTCGCGCCACAACGACCTCGCGGACCGTCATGGCACCGGTCGTGAGCGTACCGGTCTTGTCGATCAGCACGGTGTCGATGCGGTTCGCGGACTCGATCGCCTCGGGTCCCGTGATGAGCACGCCCAGCTGGGCACCACGGCCCGTGCCCACGAGGATCGCGACGGGTGTGGCGAGGCCGAGCGCGCACGGGCAGGCGATGATCAAGACCGCGACGGCGGCGGTGAAGCCCGAGGCGAGCGGCTGGCCGAGCGCAACCCACGCAAGGAGCGTCAGGATGGCGAGCACGATCACGATCGGCACGAAGATGCCCGAGATCCGATCGGCCAGTCGCTGCACGCGGCTCTTACCTGCCTGCGCGTCCTCCACGAGGCGTGCGATGTGCGCGAGGCGGGTGTCGGCACCGACCGAGACGGCGCGAACCAGCAGTCGCCCATCGACGGCGACGGTGCCACCGCTGACTTCATCACCCGTGCCGACCTCGATCGGGACGGACTCGCCCGTCAACATCGAGGCATCCACCGCCGCTCGCCCCTCGGCGACGATCCCGTCCGTCGCGATCGTTTCGCCCGGACGCACGATGAACGTGTCGTCGACCCGCAACCGGTCGACGGGGATACGCCGACCGCTCTCGAGTTCGACGTCTTTTGCGCCGAGGTCCATGAGCGACCGCAGCGCGGCACCCGCCCGGCGCCGCGAGCGCTGCTCGATGTAGCGACCGAGCAGGAGGAACACGGTGACCGCCGCGGCGACCTCGAAGTAGACGAGTGCTGTCGAGTCATGGACGGGACCGAAGAGCACGACGTCGTGCCGTAGCCCGATCTGCCCTGCGTTGCCGAAGAACAACGCCCACACGCTCCACAGGTAGGCGGCCATCGTGCCGAGGGTGATCAAGGTGTCCATCGTGGCTGCGCCGTGCCGTGCGGCTGCGAACGCGGCGCGGTGGAACGGCCAGCCACCCCAGAACACGATCGGGGTGGCGAGCACGAGCGACACCCATTGCCAACCCGCGAACTGCCACGCCGGAACCATCCCGAGCACGACGACCGGCAGGGCGAGCGCGGCGCTGACGATCAGACGGGTCGCGAGCCGGGTGTGGCCGGGAATGTCTTCCGCATCGTGCTGGTGCCCTCCCTGCTCATCCGAATCGTGCGGACCGTGCGCGTCACCGGTGCCCCGTTCGTCATGAAGGTGCGAGTCGGCCGAACTCGCATGGGGAACCGGTCGAACACGTGCGGTGTACCCGGCTTCGGCGACCGCAGCCACCAGCCGGGCGTCATCGACATCCGCCGACACCTGCACTCGCGCGGATTCGGTGGCCAGATTCACGGATGCCGAGACGCCCTCGACCTTTTCGAGGCGCTTCTCGACGCGCGCAACACAGCTGGCGCACGTCATGCCCTCGATCTCGAGGGTCGCCTCCCGGTACGGGGCGGGATTGGCGGAGGTCATGCTCGCCCCGCGAGCGTGTATCCCGCCTCGACCACGGCGGCCGACAGGCGCGGTTCGGAAATCTCGTCGACCGACTCGACGGCGACGGTCGCTGCAGACAGATCGACCGTCGCGGTCTCGACGTCAGCGAGCGCTGAAACTTCTTGCTCGACCGAGCGGGCGCAGTGCCCGCAGGTCATGCCTTCCACACGGTAGGTGCGAATCGTCATCCGGATGCCTCCTCGCCCGCCATCGTCGACGGTGCTCTGTTCGTCAACCAGAATACCCCCCTGGGGTATTCCCGCGCGGGACGAGCGGAGTCGATCAGGAGGAGGTCAGCCACGTGGCGAGCATCTCGGGCCGATCCGTGACGATCCCGTCCACGCCGAGATCGACGGCGTCGCGCCACTCGCGATCCTCATTGAACGTGTAGACCACGACACGGAGACCCGCAGCGTGCAGCTCGTCGACGATCTCGGGGCGCGCGATCACGGCGCTGCCCTTCGCCAGCACACCTCGCACCCCGAGTGCACGCGCGGCCTGCACGACGTCCTTTGGAAGCGTGCGCAGGATGGCGAGGCGCGAAACGACCTCCGACTCCGTCGCCACCAACGCGAGGGTGCGGGCGTCGAAGCTCGCCGCGGCGACCCTCCGCTCGAGGCCGCGCGCCTCGATCTGGGCGACCAGGTGCGCCACCGCAAAGGGAGTCCACTCCCCCTTCAGCTCGATCAGCGCTCGGGTCTCGGAGGCGGCGAGAATGTCGAGGAATTCTTCGGCCAGCGGCACCGGCGTGCCCACGAACGCCGTGCCGAACCATCCGCCCGCGTCGAGGGATCGAACGTATGCCAGCGGAAGATCTGCGAGCCGGCCCGAACCATTCGTCGTCCGATCGACCGTGGCGTCGTGCATGAGCACGGCCGCGCCGTCGGCGGTCAGTGCCACATCGACCTCGACGTAGTCGAACCCCGCCGCTATCGCCGCAAGAACGCCCGGCAGAGTGTTCTCCGGCGCGCTGTGGGCGTCGCCGCGATGGCTCGCGACGAACGCTGGCTGGCCGGGGTCGCGGGTTGCGCCCATCAGCTCTCGCGCCGATACCGGGGCGGGCGATGCGCCCAGAAAGGCAACCGTGAGGCTCATCGCGGCCAGCACGGCGACAACGATCAGCGGGCCGGCGCTGCGAGTGGCAGCGGGCCCGTGTGCGACGGTTTCGGACATCGTCGATCCTTCGAGACAATCGCGTCGTCGTTGACGCGTGAGCCCACTGTAGACCCCGCCGTTATCGTTTCGTTACAGCCAACGGCCCGGGGCGCCCGGCGGCAGCGGCGCGTACGCTGGAAAACATGCCCCTCGACATCACCGAGGCCGCCCTCGCGGCCACCCTTGATCACGCGATCCTCAAGCCCGAATTCACGCGCGCCGACGTCGACGCCGAGCTGGAGACAGCCGCACTCTGGCGTGTATTCAGCGTCTGCGTGCGCCCGTCCGACATCCCGTACGCCGTCGCACGACTCGAGGGCACCGGCGTCGCGGTCGGCACCGTCATCGGGTTCCCGCACGGCACCACCTCGACCGCCGCGAAGGTCGCCGAGGCCCGCCAGGCGATCGCCGACGGCGCGACCGAGCTCGACATGGTCGTGAACATCGGATGGCTGCGCTCCAACCTCGATGACGAGGTCACCGCGGACATCGCCGCCGTCGTCGAGGCCGCTGGCGACCTGATCACAAAGGTCATCCTCGAGACCTCCCTCCTCGACGACGAGCAGATCGCCCGGGGAAGCCGCCTGACCGAAGCCGGCGGCGCCGACTTCGTCAAGACGTCGACCGGATTCGCCGGCGGCGGTGCGACCGTTCCCCACGTCGAGCTCATGCGCGCGAGCGTCGGCCCCGACGTACAGGTCAAGGCATCCGGCGGCGTCCGTGGCCTCGACACGGCTCTCGAGATGCTGGACGCCGGTGCGACACGCCTGGGCACGAGCGCGAGCGCGACCATCCTCGGCGAACTTCGCGCCCGGCTGAGCGGGAGCGGGACGAGCGCCGCGATCGACGAGTCGTCGTACTGACGCCCGCCGCCGATCGGTACGAGCTGCGCTCAGCCGCGCCGCTTCACGTCTGACGCAGAGGGCGCCGCCAGCAGGATCTCGCGGGACCGCTCGACGTCGTCCGCCATCTGATCTTTGAGCGCTTCGACTCCGGCGAAAGCGGACATCCCCCGAAGTCGTGCGACGAACTGCACCTCGACGACGTGCCCGTAGAGGTCCAGCTCGGTCTCGTCGAGGACGTACGCCTCGACCTGCCTGCGATGAACGTCGTCGAAGGTCGGGTTGTCGCCGACCGAAATGGCGGCGGGGTAGCGCACTCGGGTGCCCGGCTGGCTCGCCGCGACGCCGTCGATCAGCCACCCCGCGTACACCCCGTCACGGGGCACGAGTCCTTGTGCGGCGGCCTCGAGGTTTGCGGTTGGGTAGCCGAGCTCACGCCCGCGCTTCGCACCGTGCACGACCTCGCCCCAAACGGCGGGCGGACGGCCGAGCAGCTGAGCCGCCGTCGCGACATCCCCCGTGGCGAGCAGTTCGCGAATCCACGTGGACGACACGCGCCGACCGCTCGGCGCGCTCCGCACGTCGGGCAGCTCGTCGACCGTGAACCCGTACCGCTCCCCCAGCGCGCGCAGAAGCGCGGGTGTGCCAGCTCCGTCACGGCCGAACCGGAAGTCTTCGCCGATGAGAACGGAGCGTGCGTGCAGTGAATCCACCAGGACACGGCGGACGAAGTCCTCGGGTTCTTCCGAGGCGAGCTTCTCGTTGAACTCGAGCATGAGCGTGGCATCGATCCCGGTCGACGCGAGCAGGGCCGCCTTCTGCTGCGGGGCGACGAGCGCCGGGGGCAGTTTCGCGGGGTTCAGCAGAGCGAGCGGATGTCGGTCGAACGTGACGACGGCCGACCGTGCACCCAGACCCGCCGCGTCCACGAGCATCTTCTGCAGAACCGCGCGATGTCCCGCATGCACGCCGTCGAACTTGCCGATGGCGACAACGGTCGGCCCGAAGTCATCGGGCACATCGTCCGGCGAGCGGAAGAGGATCATTTCCGCGCCCCGGCAACGGCGGATGTCTCGGCGTGCGACTCGTCGGCGCCCGAGACGGGAGGATGCGTCCGCAGCCACCACAGGCCGACGAACGGCAGGACGAGCGGGATGAACAGGTAGCCGTAGCCGAACACAGACCAGACGGTGTGGTGCTGGAAGACGTCGGGGATCACGAGGCTGAGGGTGCCGACGACGAGCACCCCGAGCAGCTCGAACGTGATCGCGACCCAGGCCACGATGTACCAGTGGCGCGTCCCCGCGAACACGAGCGCGAGCGTCGCCAGGAGATAGACCGCGGCCGCCAACCCCGACAGCGAATACGCCACCGGCGCCTCGTCGAAGCGCTGCGCGATCTGCACGAACGAGCGCCCGAGGGCCGCAAGCGCCATGATGGCGTACACCGCGACCAGCACACGTCCGATGCCGGTCATCCGTCGGCGCGCAGGAGAACTCATAACCCGTCAATCTTACGGCGGTCCTCCACCCGTGCGAGGCGCCGGCGTCGTTCAGCCGATCGGTGCGGTCCAGATGACCTGCATACGCCAGACCATGACAGCGATGGACAGGGCCACGACTCCCATGATCACGGTGCTCCAGCGGCTGCGCTCCAGCAGTGCCCAGGCGACGCCGGCCGCGGGCAGGAGCGCCGCGGCCACCAGATAAACCCAGAATTCCAGCGCACTGCCCGTGGGCGGGTTTCCGACGACGGGCGCGACGATAGAGACGACGACCTGCGCGATCAGCAGCAGTTCGATGAGAGCGAGTGAGCCGACGGTCCCGTCGCTGGGTCGACGACCCGCGAGGCCCGCCACCACGCAGAAGAGTCCGGCCGCAACCGCCACAACGACCTGCACGATCGTGAACCACAGGATCATCGCGCTCCCCCATTCTCGGCCGCACCCTCGGCCGCGGCACCGGTCGGCAGGTTCATCAGGCTCTTGAGATCGTCGCCGCGCCGACCGACGATTCCGATGAGCTCCCCGGCCGGATCGATCGCGGCGGCCTGCTCGCCCATGATGCGGCCGGCAGCGCCCGTCAGACGCTGACCATGGCGCAGAGCGGATGCCTCGGCATCCGTCACCTCGATGCCCCCGAGCACCCGCATGGCGACATCGGCGGACGACAGCAGCGGCTCTATCGCGATCGCCTCGGGCACCACAGCATCGGCGATGTCGAACGGCCCGACGCGGGTGCGCCGGAGCGCCGTGAGGTGTCCCCCGACGCCGAGCGCCGTCCCCAGGTCGCGCGCGAGCGCACGGATGTAGGTGCCGCTCGAGCAGTCGACAACCACGTCGAGGTCCACCGCTTGGTCGGTGCGTCGCACAGCAAGCACGTCGAACCGCGACACGGTCACGTCACGCGAGGCGAGCACGACCTGCTCCCCCGCGCGAGCGAGGTCGTAGGCGCGGCGCCCGCCGACCTTGATGGCCGAAACCGTGCTCGGGACCTGCGAGATGCGTCCCCTGAGCGCAGCGATGTGGGCGTGGATGGCCTCGGTATCGACCGCGGCGAGCACCGCCGGGTCGGCACGCGAGACGATCTCGCCGTCTGAGTCGTCCGAGTCCGTGGCTGCCCCCAGCCGAATCGTCGCCTCGTAGGTCTTGTCGAGCCCGACGAGATAGGTCAGCAGCCGCGTTGCCGAATCCACCCCCAGCACCAGCAGCCCGGTCGCGAGGGGGTCGAGTGTCCCGGCGTGGCCGATCTTGCGCGTGCCGAGGGCTTTGCGAGCGCGCGCGACGACGTCATGGCTCGTCATCCCGCCCGGCTTGTCGACGAGCAGGATTCCGGGTCCGTGCGCGCTGACCATCAGCAGAAGTCGGCGTACATGCGCCGCGGATGCTCAGGGTCGGTGTTGTCGACGATGACGGACGCGGCACGCGAGGGAGCCGCCTCGCGCCGGTACAGTTCCTGACCGGCGCGGTACCGCCGATTCGCGGGTGCCATCGGGTCGGGATCGGACCCGTCCCGCTGTGCCATGCGCTCCGTCGCGACGTCGATGGGTACCTCGAGCCACACCGACCAGTGCCAGAGGCCCCGCAGTGTCGGCCGGTGCAAGAAGATTCCGTCGACGATCAGCGCGGCGTCCTCGGGCCCCGTCACCCAGCGAGCCTCGGCGGGTACGTCGCGGGCGACATCCCAGGCTGCGAGCTGAAAACCGGTCGAGGGCATCGTGGCGCCGTCGCGGAAGGGATCGATCAGGACGCGGCGCAGCGTCGCCTCGTCGTACGAGTCGAGGTAGAACCCCTCCGGCGAGTCCCGGCCGCGTGCGTAGCGTTCTGCTCGAGGTCTGTGGAAGCCGTCGACCGAGGCACGGAAGACGGATGCCCCGTCCTCGGCGAACACGTCGGCAAGTCCGTCGGCGAAGACCGTCTTGCCCGCACCGTCGATGCCGTCCACCGCGATGATCACTCGACCGGCTCGGTACGTCCGGCGCAGCTCGTCGCGGAGCTCCCGCAGCAGGGTTGTGCGGGGCGTGACGGGCAGGCGCATCCCCTCAGCCTACGGCGCGCGCGGGCGCCCCCGCCTCCTGGGCTCCGTCATCCGTCTGTGCCGGACAGAACTCCGGACGAATCGCCTCACAGGCCCGCGGATCGACCGATTCCGGCCCTCAAAACCGCTTTCTTCCGGAGTCGTGTCCGCCTGCGCCACCACACCGGCGGCGCAGCCGTTCATCGCCCCAGCCTCGTAGGCTGGAACCCGTGCCCGCATCCGTCCGTCCCGAAGCGGTCAACGAGGTCGAATGGGTGCCCGAGCTGATCGACTGGTACACCGCGACCGCGCGCGAGCTGCCCTGGCGGCGCACCGGTTTCGGGGCGTGGGGGGTGCTTGTCAGCGAGTTCATGCTGCAGCAGACCCCCGTGAACAGAGTCGTGCCGCTTCTCGAGGCGTGGCTTGAGCGCTGGCCGACCCCGGCGGCATTGGCAGCGGATGCTCCGGCCGAAGCCGTCCGGCAATGGGCGAACCTCGGCTATCCCCGTCGCGCCCTCTGGCTGCACCGGGCGGCCATCGAGATCACCGACCGCCACGGCGGGGTCGTGCCCGCGGACGTCGACGCACTCCTCGCGTTGACCGGGATCGGCGACTACACCGCCCGGGCCATCGCGGTCTTCGCCTACGGCCTGCGCGAACCGGTCGTCGACACCAACACCCGACGCGTCCTCGCGCGTGTCGTGGCGGGGCGCTCCCAGCCCGGCGCCGCCCATCGGCGCGATCTCGACGACATGCGTGCCGTGTTGCCCGACGATGTCGCGCGCTCCACGATCGTCAATGCGGCGGCGATGGAGCTCGGCGCGGTCGTGTGCACGGCGCGCTCACCCCGCTGTGACTCGTGCCCCATCGCTCGATCCTGCGCCTGGCGCGCGCTGGGCTACCCCGACACCGGCGATACCCGCCCGCGCCAGGGGCGCTACGAGGGCAGCGACCGGCAGACGCGGGGGGCGATCCTGCGCGTGCTCCGCCAGGCGGACGGCCCCGTTCCCCTCGACGGCATCATCCCGGACTGGCCGGAGCCCGGGCAACGTGATCGCGCGATCGATTCACTCGTCACGGACGGCCTGGCCGAGGCATCCGATGGTCTGCTGCGCCTGCCCGGAGCCTGAGGCCTACTTGTCGAGTTCGGCGGCGTCCTCGTCGAGGTCCTCGTCCTCGGGCTCGATCTCGGCCTCGTCGAGCTCACCGTCGGAATCCTCGCGGGGCTTGACGTACGGATCGGCGTCGCCCGCGTACGTCGCGGATGCGGCGATTCCCGCGACGGCGGCGTCACGCTCGCGCGCCTCACGCAGGAGCGCCGAGATCGCGTCGGCGTTGTCGGGCAGTGCGTCCTGGATGAACTCCAGCGACGGGGTCAGCCGCGTGTTGAGGTGCTTGCCCATCTCGGACCGCAGCATGCCGGTCGCCGAGGCCAGGGCCTTCGCGCTGTCGGCGCGCTCTTCGTCCGACCCGAGGACCGTGTAGAAGACGCTCGCGTGTTGCAGGTCGCCCGTTACGCGGACGTCGGTGATGGTGACGAACCCGAGGCGGGGGTCGCGCAGTCCCTTTTCGAGGCGTTCCGCAAGGACCACCTTGATC
>NZ_HG779636.1:0-31978 GCF_000582705.2 Microbacterium sp. C448 | reverse complement strand
GGGCCTTCTCGAGGCGTTCGAGGCGTACGAGCGGGCGATCATCGCCAACGACCTCGACGCTCTCGACGCGGCTTTCGCCCCGGGTGATGAAACGATGCGCGGCGACGCGGCGGGCCTGCTCGTGGGCCATGACACGATCAGTGCGTTCCGGGGCGTGCGCGGGGGAGTGCCGGCCCGCACGATCGAGCGGATCGAGTACCGCGAGCTCGCGCCCGATGTCGCGTTGCTGGTCTCGATCGCGCGCTACGTCGGCGGGGGCACGGGGCTGCAGACGCAGGTGTGGCAGCGATTCGACGACCGCTGGCTCATCACCGCGGCTCATGTGACGCCGCGTGCCCAGGCGCTCGACCGGTCGGTCTGGCGCACCGTCGGCGACCCGCTCTGGCAGGGCGCGTGGGAGGGTCCGCTGGAGGGCCTCACCGTCGCCGTCAAGGACCTTTTCGCGATCAAGGGCTACCGCATCGGCGCGGGCAACCCGACATACCTCGACTCCGCACGGGTCGAGCCGACCACGGCCGCCGCGGTCTCGGATCTGCTGCGGGCCGGCGCATCCCTTCGCGGAATCGCGCGAACCGACGAGTTCGCGTACAGCGTCGCCGGCGACAACGCGCACTATGGCACGCCGCCGAACGGAGCCCTGCCCGGGGCGCTGCCGGGCGGTTCATCGAGCGGGCCGGCCTCGGCCGTGGCAACCGGCCAGGCACAGATCGGCCTGGCCACCGACACGGCCGGGTCCATCCGGGTGCCTGCGTCGTATCAGGGCCTGTGGGGGCTGCGCACGACCCACGGACTCGTCCCTCGGCAAGGGCTGCTGCCCCTCGCGCAGACGTTCGACACGATCGGATGGCTGACCCGCGACGGTGCCACGATGCAGAAGATCGTCGACTGGTGCCTGAGCTACGACGGATCGGAGTCGACCGAGAGCGTCTTCGGCGAGTCCGGGAGCGACCTGCCGTGGAGCTTCGCGGTGCCGACCGAGATGCTCGAGTCCGTCGAACCCGAGACACGGGACGCGTTCGAGGCGCTGCTCGGCGTCCTCGGGGAGGTGGCCGAAGCGCCCGCGGTGGCCGAGACATCCGTCGGCGATCTCGACGAGTACCTGGGCGCCTTCCGGGCTGTTCAGGGCGCGGAGGCGTGGCGCAACAACGGCGCGTGGCTGCGCGAGCACCCGGGCGCGGTCGCCCCTGCCGTGGCCGAGCGGTTCCGCGTGGCCTCTGAGGTGACGGCCGAGACCGAATCCGAGGCGCGCGCGACGGTCGAGGCACTGCGGGCTCGACTGCACGACGCGACGAGCAACACCGTGCTGATCATGCCGACCGTCCCCGGTCCCGCGCCGATGCGCACGCACGGCGGCGAGCGGGTCGAGGCCGTGCGGGCCGCGACGCTCCGCATGACGACGCCGGCCGCGATCGGTGGCATGCCCTCCATCTCGATCCCCCTCTTGACCGTGCCGTCGAACCTGGGGGCAGCGCCCGTGGGTGTGTCCCTGATCTCGCGCCCCGGCACCGACATCGCGCTGGTGCGCCTCGCGCGCCGCCTCGCCCGGGCGGTGGCGTCATGACAGTTCATCGACACCGCCGGGTATTGCCGAGTCCGCCGAGTATTTCGTGTCAACATCCGGCGTTCTCGGCAACAATCGGCGGACTCGGCGCCACGAGCGCCTCCGCCACCAGCACCAGCATGAACAGACAGGACCTCGCATGAACGCGTTGCCGATCGACCCGCCAGCCCGCCTGCTGATGGGGCCCGGCCCGATTTCGGCGTACCCGAGCGTGCTCACGGCGATGTCGGCGCAGCTCGTCGGTCAGTACGACCCGTTCATGACGAGCACGATGACCGAGACGCAGGCGCTCTACCGCCAGGTCTGGGCGACCGAGAACGACGCGACGTTCCTCGTCGATTCCACCTCACGCGGCGGCATCGAGGCCGCGATGATCTCGCTCATCCGTCCCGGCGATCGGGTGCTCGTACCGGTGTTCGGGCGCTTCGGTCACCTGCTCGCCGAGATCGCGGAGCGCGCGATGGCCGAGGTGCACACGATCGAGGTCCCGTGGGGGCAGGTCTTCACACCCACCGCGATCGAAGAGGCCATCGTGCGGGTCAAACCGCACCTGCTCGGCCTCGTGCAGGGCGACACGTCGACCACGATGCTGCAGCCGCTGGAAGACATCGGCGCAATCTGCGCCAAGCACGGCGTGCTGTTCTACTCCGACGCCACGGCGTCGCTCGGCGGCAACCCGTTCGAAGCGGATGCCTGGGGCCTGGATGCGGCGACCGCAGGGCTGCAGAAATGTCTGGGCGGACCGTCGGGTTCCGCCCCGATCACTCTGTCGGAGCGCGCTGTCGAAATCATCCGTTCGCGGAAGAAGATCGAGGCCGGCATTCGCGAGGCCGGCGACGAGGATGCGCCCGACTTCGTGCGCTCGAACTACTTCGACCTCGGCATGATCCTCGACTACTGGGGCCCGCGGCGCCTCAACCACCACACCGAGGCAACCTCGATGCTCTACGGCGCGCGCGAGTGCGCACGCGTGCTTCTCGGCGAGGGTCGCGAGGCCGTGAGGGTCCGCCACGAGCTCAACGGCGCGGCGATGCTCGCGGGCGTGCGCGGGCTCGGCCTGGTCGTCTTCGGCGACGTGGCGCACAAGATGTCGAACGTCGTCGCCGTCGAGATCCCCGACGGGGTGGCGGGGGATGCCGCACGCCAGGCGATGCTCGACGACTTCGGTATCGAGATCGGCACCTCGTTCGGACCCCTGCACGGGCGCGTCTGGCGCATCGGCACGATGGGCTACAACGCCCGCAAGGACGCCGTGCTGACCACCCTCGCCGCGCTCGAGCAGGTGCTGCGGCGGTTCGGCGCGACGGTTCCCGTGGGCGGCGGGGTCGACGCCGCGCTCGATGTCTACACCGGACACGCCGAGGCGTGATGACGCGTACCCTGCTGCCCGACCTCACGCCCGATCGCGTCGCCGCCGCGGCCCGCCGCGTCATGGCGCGCTGCGACGAGCTTGCGAGGGTCACCGCCGCACCCGGTGAGATCGAACGTGTGTACCTGTCGACCGAACATGCTCGCGTCAACCGCCTCGCTGCGGAGTGGATGCGCGAGGTCGGAATGTCGACCCGCCAGGATGCCGCGGGCAACCAGATCGGCCGACTCCACCCTTCGACAGGCTCAGGGCACCGCGCATCCGATCGTGATGCGGCCGCCCTGATGATCGGCTCGCACCTCGACACCGTGCCCGACGCCGGACGCTTCGACGGCATCGTCGGGGTGTTGATGGCGCTCGAGGTCGTGCGGCTTCTGCGCGTCCCGTCCCCGAGTGGCGAGGGCAGCGTCTCACCGCTGCCGTTCGCGATCGAGGTCGTCGCGTTCTCGGACGAAGAGGGCACCCGCTTCGGCAAGGCCCTGCTCGGGTCATCCGCCGTCGCCGGAACCTGGAACGACGACTGGTGGCAGCTGACGGATGCCGACGGCACCACTCTGCGGCAGGCCGCGCTGGAATTCGGCCTCGACCCCGGGCGCATCGGCGAGGCCGCGCGTCGCCCCGATGAGCTCGTCGGCTATCTCGAGGCGCACATCGAGCAGGGTCCCGAGCTCGACCGGCGGGGCGAATCGCTCGCGGTCGTGTCGTCGATTGCGAGCGCCCGACGCTTCCAGCTCGTCGTTGAGGGCGAGGCCCGGCACGCGGGGGGCACCCCCTACGACATGAGGCACGACGCGCTGCTCGGCGCGAGTGAGGCCGCTCTCGCCGTGGAGCGCATCTGCTCGGGCGAGCACCACGTCATCGGCACGGTCGGGCAGCTCGAGGCGTTCCCGGGCGCGGTCAACATCGTGCCGGGCGAGGCTCACTTCAGCCTCGATCTGCGCGGCGAGTTCGACAGCGAACGCGATCGCGTGTGGGATGCCCTCTCGCGTGACCTCGACGTGATCATGGGCCGCCGCGGCCTGCGATGGCGGGCCCGCGAGGTGCACAATGCGCCCGCCGTCATGTGTGCGCCGCTGCTCCAGGACGTTATCCGCGCGGGAATCCGCGGCGCGCTGCCCGACCTTCCGGACGATCCCGCGACCCTGTTCAGCCCCGCCGGCCACGACGGCATGTCGATCGACGCGATCACCGATGTCGGGATGCTGTTCCTACGCAACCCGGACGGCATCAGCCACCACCCCGACGAGGCGGTCAGCGCCGCGGATGTGGCCCTCGGCATCCGCGCGCTGGCGGAGTCGGTTCTGCATCTGGCGGCCGAGCCCCGCTGACGGCCCCTCCTCCCTTTCCGTGTCCCAACTTTTCACCCCACCTACGAACTTGGGATGAAAAGTTGGGACATCCACTCACCGTTAGGAACCCCATGTCTCTCCTCGTCATCAACGCCCGCCTCATCACGGTCTCCGCCGGAACCGACGACCCCGGCTACATCGAGCGCGGCTGGATGCGCGTCGAAGACGGCCGCATCGCGGGGATCGGCGCCGGCGACCCGAGCGACACGACGGCCGACGAGGTGCTCGACGTCGACGGTGCGTTCGTCGCCCCCGGCTTCGTCTCGAGCCACAGCCACCTCTTCACGAGCGGCCTGCGTGGGCTCGGCGTCGCCGACACCCTCTACGGCTGGTGCGACTCGATGCTCGGCATGACCGCGCACGCAACGCCGGAGGACATCTACTGGTCGACCCTGCACGGCGCCCTCGACTTCCTCGGCAACGGCGTCACGACCGCCTACAACTTCACCGACCCTCAGCAGGCGTGGGAGTCGATGGTCGACGGCAAGCGCGTCGGCAACGCCCCCCTGCGCGGCACCGAGTACCACACGCGTCAGGCCGACGGATGCCTCGACGCCGGTCTTCGCTTCGTCGACTCGATCGGCATGGACGTCACCGCGGGGACGGATGACGAGATCTTCGCGCGCTTCGAGGCATCCGTCGCCCACACCCGCGCCATGGACCCGGACTTCGCGCTCGGCGCTTCGATCATGGGACAGGTGCAGTGGTCGCCGCGTCCCGAGGCCGCTGAGCTCGAGGTCGAGGCGATGCGGCGGTTCGGCGTGACGAACCAGGCCCACTTCCTCGAGTCGCCCGAGGCGGTCGAGCTGCAGCAGTCCAAGTTCGCGCTGTACCGGGATGCCGGGGCCCTCGGCCCGGACATGATGTTCGGTCACTTCATCCAGACCACGCCCGAGATCATCGAGCAGGCCGCCGCGGGCGGGGCGTCGATGTCGTGGCAGCCGGCCTCGAACGGCCGCCTCGCCTCGGGCACGGCCCTCGTGCCCGAGATGATCGCGATGGGTATGAAGGTCGGCATGGGGCTCGACGACCAGGCCTGCACGGATGTCTCGGACCCGTTCCAGAACATGCGGATGGGCATCGCGATGCAGCGGGCACGCACGAAGGATCCGCTGTCGATGATGCCCGAGCTCGTGCTGCGCCTGCACACGCTGGGCTCGGCCGAGATCATGGGCGTCGCCGACCGCGTCGGCAGCCTCGAGGTGGGCAAGTTCGCCGACTTCGTCGTGGTCGACCCGCGCCGCCCCGACGTGGGGCCGCTCTGGCACCCCGTCCGCAGCTACGTCCTGTCGATGAGCCTGCGGAACCTGCTCGGCGTGTACGTCGGCGGAAAGCTCGTCTCGCGCAGCGGCGAGTCGACGAACCCGCTCGCCGCCGAGGCATCCGAGCGTGTGCACCGCGATCTGCCGGCGATGGCGGAGCGCCTGGGGCGTCACCCGCACTGAGCGCGCCGGCGCCCGCCGCGCTGAAGGTGTAACGGCGACGAAACACTGCGCCAGTGTTCGTGAAATCTACATCCCATAGCGTCACCTTTATCGCGCAGGGTCGAGGCCTTCTGACCGTGCCGATGTACCCGAGTGCCACCCCGTCCAATCTGGAGACACAGCACATGACATTCCGCTTCAATTCCTCCCGCAGCCGCCGCCTCGCCGTCGCCGGCGCGAGCGTCGCCGTCGCAGCTCTCGCCCTGACCGCCTGCTCCAGTGGCAGCGGCTCCGACGCCTCCGAATCGCCCGCCGGCGAAGAGGGCTTCGGTGACCTGACCCTCCAGCTCAGCTGGATCCTCAACGAGGAGTTCGCGGGCGAGTACTTCGCCGACTCGAAGGGCTACTACGAAGAGGCCGGCTTCTCGTCGGTCAACCTGGTCCCCGGTCCCTCGACCGGTGTCGCCGAGCTCGTCAGCGGCACCGCCGACGTCGCCCTGAGCGACTCGATCTCGGTCGGCGCGGCCGTCGCCAACGAGGGCGCCCCCCTCAAGATCATCGGCGCAACGTTCCAGGCCAACCCCTTCACGATCCTCTCGCTCGCCGAGGGGGGCGATATCGCCACCGTCGACGACCTCAAGGGCAAGCGCATCGGCGTGCAGGACTCGAACACCACGCTCTTCAACGCGCTGCTCGCGGCGAACGACATCGACCCGTCCGAGCTGACGATCGTCCCGGTTCAGTACGACCCGGCGCCCCTCGTCAACGGCGAGGTCGACGGATTCATGGCCTACATCACCAACGAGTCGGTCACGGTCGCCGCTCAGGGTCTCGACACCACGGACCTGCCCTTCGCCGACAACGGCCTGCCGTTCGTCGCCGAGACGATCACGGTGACCGACGAGCAGATCGCCGACAACCGCGAGATGCTCAAGGCGTTCCTCGTCGCCGAGATCCGCGGCTGGACCGACGCGCTGAACGACCCCGAAGAGGGCTCGCGCCTCGCTGTCGAAGAGTACGGCGTCGACCTCGACCTGAACCCCGAGAACTCGCTCGCCGGTGCGATCGCGCAGAACGAGCTCATCGTGTCGGACGAGACCGAGGAGTTCGGGATCTTCACGATCAGCGACGCCCTGCAGGCATCGACCATCGGCAGCCTCGAGGGCGCCGGCATCATGATCGAAGCGGGCGACCTCTTCGACATGAGCCTGCTCGCCGAGGTTTACGAAGAGAACCCGGACCTCATCGCCTACATGGGCTGAGTTCTTCACCTCTACCGAGAGATATCAACTGTGACCGAAACGGCCACCCAGACCGGTGCCCAGGCGACAAGCCTGGGCACCGGCCTGCAGATCACCGGACTGAACAAGGTCTTCAGCGTGGGTCGCAAGACCGTCGTCGCGCTGCAGGACGCCAACCTGCACACCGATCAGGGCACCTTCCTCGCCCTGCTCGGGCCGTCGGGCTGCGGCAAGTCGACCATCCTGCGCATTCTGGCGGGACTCGAGGATGCCACGAGTGGCACGACGCGCGTCGATGGCAAGAGCCCCAAAGAGCTCCGGAAGGGCAACGAACTGGGTATCGCTTTCCAGGACTCGGCTCTTCTGCCTTGGCGGAGCGTGCAGTCGAACATCCAGCTGCCGTTCGAGGTCGCGGGCAAGCCCGTCGACAAGGACTACGTCAAAGAGATGATCGCCCTCGTCGGCCTGACGGGCTTCGAGAAGGCGAAGCCCGCACAGCTGTCCGGCGGCATGCGCCAGCGCGTATCGATCGCGCGCTCGCTCATCATGAAGCCATCGGTGCTGTTGTTCGACGAACCGTTCGGCGCCCTCGATGACATGACGCGGCAGAAGCTCAACCTCGAGTTGCTCCGCATCTGGACCGAGAAGCCCGCCACCACACTGCTCGTGACGCACGGCATCTCGGAGGCGATCTTCCTGTCCGACCAGGTAGCAGTGATGAGCCCGCGTCCCGGTCGCATCAAAGAGGTCATGACGATCGACCTGCCGCGTCCCCGGACACCCGAGATGATGCGCACGCCCGAGTTCCACGCGTATGTGGACCAGGCGTCCGAGTTGCTCTTCGGCGTGGGAGGCGCCGCGGCGGATGACCACTAGCGTCGCGCCGCCCGAGGCTACCAAGCCCCGCACGATCCAGTGGGAGGACGTCAAACTTCCCGCGTGGGTCACCGGACTCATCGGTGTCGTCGGAATCATCGCGCTGTGGTGGATCCTGGCAGCGACCGTTTTCTCGAACGTCGGTCCGGGCGGGGTGCAGGCGATCCCGACACCTCCTCAGGTGTTGATGGAGTTCTTCAACACCGGCTGGAACTTCTACGTCCGGAACTTCGGGGTGACCCTCGCCGAGGCGGGGATCGGATACCTGTGGGGCAACGGCCTCGCCCTGGTGCTGTCGGCGCTTGTGCTGATCATCCCCCGGCTCGAGGGGGTCGTGATGCAGCTCGCGATCATCACCTACTGCATCCCGATCGTCGCCCTGGGTCTTCTGCTCACGGTCATCGTGCCGATCCCGACGTCGGGTCAGCCCTCGACCACCGCGATCTTCCTCGCGGCGCTCAGCTGCTTCTTCACGACCGTTGTCGGTGCGCTGCTCGGGTTGAAGGCGGCCGACAAGGCCAGCCTCGACCTGATCACCGTGTACGGCGGGTCGCGGCTGACGCAGCTGCGCAAGGTGCGCCTGATCGCGTCCCTTCCGTCCATCCTGAACGCGCTCCAGATCGCGGTTCCGGCGGCCTTCCTCGGCGCCGTGCTCGGTGAGTTCTTCGGCAAGATCACGGTCGGCGTCGGCCCCGCGATGATCGCGGCGCAACAGGCGCTCAACTCACCCCGCGTGTGGGATATCGCCCTCGTTTCCGGCGCTGTCGCCCTCCTGGGCTACGGCCTGCTGGGCCTCGTCGCCCGAGCCATCGCACCCTGGTCGAAGGGAGTGTCGAAATGAGCACGCTCATCACCGAGCCGCCCACCGTGGCGGCGGTCTCCGAAGCAGAACAGACCGCCAAGCTGAACGCCGAGATCCGCCGCGAAACGCGCAGCGCCACGCTCCGGGCGCTCGGGCGCAGCGTCTTGACGTTCCTTCTCACGATCGTCGCCGTCCTGGTGATCTGGGTCGGATCGCTCTGGGCCTTCCAGATCTCGCCGTACGTCGGCAAGGGACCGGTCGATGTCTGGAACTTCCTCTTCACCATGCCGAATTCCGAGGCGAACCGCGAACAGCTTTTCGGCCAGCTCTGGGTGACTCTCGGACACTCGGTCGTCGGGTTCATCGCCGGCCTCGTGGTGGCCCTCGTCGTCGCGATGATCTTCCAGCTCAGCAAGGGCGTTGAGCACGCGCTCATGCCCATGGCGATGCTGCTGCGTTCGGTGCCGCTCGTCGCGATGGCGCCCGTCATCATCCTGATCTTCGGGCGTGAGTTCGCCTCGGTCGCGGTGATCGGCGGAATCGTGGTGCTGTTCCCCGCACTCGTGAACATCGTGTTCGGCCTCAAGTCGGCCTCGCCCCAGATGAACGATCTCGTCACGGTCTACGGCGGATCGTCGTGGACCCGTCTCCGCAAGGTCGCCCTGCCGAGCTCGCTGCCCGAGTTCTTCGCCGCCGTCCGCATCTCGGTGCCCGGCGCGATCACAGGGGCCCTGCTCGCCGAGTGGCTCGCCGTCGGCGGCGGCATCGGCGGCGCCGTGGGCGGGTATATCTCGGGGGCACAGTTCTCGGCCGTCTGGACCGCTGTGGTCCTCGTGACCGGGGCCGCACTCATCCTCTACAACGTCGTTCAGATCCTCGAGTCCGTGGCGCTCGCCCGCATGGGCATGGGCAACCGCGTCTGATCTCGTCGAACCGCCCCAGAGCCTTCGGGTGCGGTTGTCTCCACCGTTCGAAAGGACACCATGACCGACTCCCTCGCGCTCACTGCGTTCGCCTATGGCCTGCCCAAGGCCGAACTGCATCTTCACCTCGAGGGCACCCTCGAGCCCGAGCTCAAGTTCGAACTCGCGGCCCGCAACGGCATCGAACTGGCAGAGAAGACCGTCGAAGAGGTCAAGGCGACCTACAACTTCACCGACCTGACGAGCTTCCTCGCCGTGTACTACCCGGCGATGCAGGTGCTGCAGACGGCCGACGACTTCCACGACCTCGCTTGGGCCTATCTGCTGCGTGCGAAGGAACAGGGCGTCGTGCACGCCGAGATGTTCTTCGACCCGCAGGCGCACACGAGCCGTGGTGTGCCGTTCGAGAACGTCATCACGGGCTACCACCGCGCCGCAGTCCGGGCGGGGGACGAGCTCGGTATCTCCGCAGAGCTCATCCTCTGCTTCTTGCGTGATTTCTCGGCAGAGGATGCGGCGGCGACGCTCGAGTCGGCGCTGCCGTACAAGGACTGGATCATCGGGGTCGGGCTCGATTCGGATGAGCGCGACAACCCGCCCAGCAAGTTCTCGGAGGTGTTCGCCCGCGCCCGCGCCGAGGGCTTCCGGCTGACGATGCACTGCGACATCGACCAGGTCGGCTCGATCGACAACATCCGCGCTGTTCTCACCGACATTCGGGTGGAGCGGATCGACCACGGCACCAACATCGTGGAGGACCCCGAACTCGTGGCAATCGCGAAGGAGCGAGGGCTCGGCTTCACGTGCTGTCCCGTGTCGAACTCGTTCGTCACCGAGCAGATGAAGGCCGACGAGATCGTCAGCCTGATGCGGGCGGGCCTGCGCGTCATGATCAACTCGGACGACCCCGCGTACTTCGGAGCCTACGTCGGCGATAACTACGTCGCCCTCGCCGAGCAGGCCGGGCTGTCCGAGACCGACCTCGTCCAGCTCGCCATCAACTCGTTCGAGGCATCGTGGCTGACGCCCGAGCAGAAGGCCGCCTTCGTTGAACGCGTGGGGGAGTACGCGGGCTCCCGCGGCGTCGCCTTGCCGGTCTAGCGAGGGCCGCGACCATGACGTCGAGCGTCGCCTCGCGACCGGTGGATGCGGATGACGCCGATACGCGGCTCGGTGCCGCGATCCGGCGCGTTCGGCACGCGCGTGGCATGACCCTCGTCCGGCTCGCCGAAACGACGGACCTCTCGCATCCGTTCCTGAGCCAGCTCGAGCGCGGCCTCGCCCAGCCGAGTCTGTCGTCGCTGCGGCGTATCGCCTCGGCGCTCGAGACGAGCCCGATCGAGCTGATCGCGGAAGCGGATGCCGCGGCATCCGCGCATCCCGCCGTCGAGGTGCACAGACAGGCCGCGACGGACGAGGCGGTGCCCGAGGGATTCGCCGCCGGCTCCGCCCGGATGCTGGCGCGCGGCGGTAGGCCGCTGCATCCGATGGAAGTGTCCGGCGGCGCCACCGAACCCGGCGAGATCTTCGTGCACGCCGAGGACGAGTTCCTCTACGTGATCGAGGGGGCCATCAACATCGAAGTCGAGGGCGAGCGATCGACACTGGAAGCGGGCGACTCGGCCTACTACGCGGGCGGTGTTCACCACCGCTGGTGGTCGGCGAACGGCCGGACGTACCGTCTGGTCGTCGTGAAGCAGGGCCTGCGCGCTACCGGCGCCGGGCGCTGGTAGCCCGTACGGAGTCCGCGTCAGAGTGCGGCGGCACCCGCTTCGGCGACCGTCTGGTCCTGCTCGCCCGAGCCTCCGCTGACGCCCAGGCCACCGACGACGACGCCGTCGCGCAGCAGGGGCACGCCCCCCGCGAAGATCGCGACCTTGCCGCCGTTGGTGGTGTGGATGCCGAAGAACTGCTGCGTCGGCTGCGAGTTGTCGCCGAGGTCCTTCGTCTGGATGTCGAAGGCACGCGACGTCCACGCCTTGCTGATCGAGATGTCGATGCTGCCCATCCAGGCGCCGTCTTGGCGAACGTGTGCGATCAGGTTGCCGCCGGCGTCGACGACGGCGATGTTCATCGGCTGGCCGATCTCGTCGGCGCGCGCTTCGGCGGCGGCGATCAGGGTGCGGGCGTCCGCGAGGGTGAGAGCTGACATGGTGGTCTCCTTTGATCGTGAGGGTGGTGGGAAGTGAAGTCGTGACGGATGTCGGGGGTGCGGTCAGGCCGCGATGTACCCGTTCGGATTGAGCACGTACTTGGTTGCGGCGCCCGCATCGAACTCCGCGTAGCCGCGCGGGGCATCCTCGAGCGAGATCGCGGTGGCGTTGACGGCCTTCGCGATCTGCACCTTGTCATGGAGGATCGCCATCATGAGCTGCCGGTTGTAGCGCATGACGGGGCACTGGCCGGTGGTGAACGACAGCGACTTGGCCCAGCCGGTGCCGAAGCTCAGCGACAACGAACCCTTCTGCGCCGCCTCATCGGCCGCGCCCGGGTCACCGGTGACGTAAAGACCCGGGATGCCGATGGCTCCGCCCGCGGCCGTCACATCCATCAGGGAGTTCAGCACCGTCGCGGGAGCCTCGGCGGCGTCCGCGCCGTGCCCCTGCCCGCGCGCCTCGAAGCCGACCGCGTCGACCGCGGCGTCGACCTCGGGGACCCCGAGCAGCTGTGCCAGCTGTTCGGGTACGTCACCGTCGCCGACGTTGATGGTTTCGCAGCCGAAGCTGCGCGCCTGGGCCAGTCGCTCCTCGTTCAGGTCGCCGACGATGACGACGGCCGCACCGAGCAACTGGGCGCCGGCTGCTGCCGCGAGACCGACGGGACCGGCACCCGCGATGTACACGGTCGATCCGACTCCCACTCCCGCGGTGACGGCGCCGTGGAAGCCCGTCGGGAAGATGTCGGAGAGCATCGTGAGGTCGAGGATCTTCTCAAGGGCCTGCTCGCGGTCGGGGAAGACGAGGGCGTTCCAGTCCGCATACGGCACGAGCACGTATTCGGCCTGTCCACCCACCCATCCGCCCATGTCGACGTACCCGTAGGCGCTGCCGGGACGGTCGGGGTTGACGTTCAGGCAGATGCCCGTCTTGCCTTCCTTGCAGTTGCGGCAGCGACCGCACGAGATGTTGAAGGGTACCGAGACGATGTCGCCCACCTTGACGAACTCGACGTCGGGACCGACCTCGACGACCTCACCCGTGATCTCGTGACCCAGGACCAAGCCCGCGGGCGCCGTCGTCCGGCCCCGGACCATGTGCTGGTCAGATCCGCAGATGTTGGTAGCGACGGTCTTCAGAATGACGGCGTGCGGGAGCTTGCGTCCGATGTTCGCGGGGTTGACGCCCGGACCATCCTTCAGCTCGAAGGTGGGGTATTCGGTGTCGATGACCTCGACCTTGCCCGGCCCCTTGTAGGCGACGGCACGATTGTTCGTCATGGTGGCTCCTCTCCGAACCTCGAACCGCGCGTACGTCGGGTCGACATCGGCGGCTTCTCCAGACTGCGCCACCCGTTTCGGTAGCGCCATCGGCGATCGGGATAGTTCTCACTACCCGTTCGGGTAGCGCGAGATGGCGTGGAGCCAGCTAGCATCATCCGATGCCGACCTCGATCGCCGCGATAGCCGACGTGGTGGCGGCCCCATTGCCCGAGATCGCGCGCTCACTCTCGGAATACCTGGCGCCCACGATCCCGCATTCCGCGCTCATCATCCTGGCCGAGGATGACGTGAGCCACCCGCTCAAGCTCCACGGGGACCCGGCGCTCGCATCACGCGTCGCGCTGTCGGAGATGGTGGAGGCCCGGGCCCTCCTCAGCGGCCCCGGGGTACTGCGCGCCTCGGTCGAGGTCGGCGGAGCAGCGCGAAACACCGTGCTGGCCCGCGCCGAGACCGGTCCGCTGCTGGTTCTCGTCGATCCGGTGCCCGCGGCATCCGCCACAGATCCCGACGCCGACGTGCGCGCAGACGCCGAACTTCTCCAACTGTGGCGCATCGTCGCGGTGCGGATCCGGCAACCCGCACGCGACGCATCGCCGAGCTATCTGCTCGAGTCGCGTGCCGCGGCCGGTGTGCGTGCAGAGGTCGTCGCCGAACTCAGCGACACGCACTCGCGCACACTCGAGGCGCTGCTCGCGGTCCTGCGCTCACCCTCGACCGACGATCATGCGGCGCGCCAGGCCGCCGTCGGTGTCGCGGCGCACGCGATGGTGCAGCTGCGCACCTCGACCGATCTCGTCCGCACTTTCACGGAAGAGCCCGTGACCTCAGCGTTCGAGCGTCTGCGCGATGATCTCGTGCCGCTCGTGCGGTACCGCGACGTGGACGTGCAGTTCGTCGAACCGCCCGTCGATGGGCGCGCCCTGCCCAGCGAGATCGCCCACGGTGCTCGGGCGATCGTGCGTCGAGCGATCCTGGCGTCCGTCGAACAGCCGGGCACGAGCCGCGTGCGGGTCAAATGGGATTGCGACGGCCGCAACCTGCTGATCAGCGTGCGCGACGACGGCCCCGGGGATGCATCGCTCGGTCACGATGCCCTCGACGAACTCCGGCAGCGCGTCTCGGCGGTCAACGGCGAGATGACCCTCGCGGCGACCGAGGGGTGGGGCTCGGAGCTTTCCGTCGTCATGCCTCTGGACCCCCCGCACACCCACGGCGATGACCCGCTCATCGCGCGGCTCGGACCGCGCGAGGTGCAGATCCTTGAACTTATGACGCAGGGGCTCCGCAATCGCGGGATCGCGGCGCGCTTGGGGATCAGCGAGAACACCGTCAAGTTCCACGTCTCGAAGGTGTTTCGAAAGCTCGGGGTCACCTCGCGCTCCGAGGCCACGGCGCTGATCGCCGCGGGTCGCGCACACCGCTGACGGGTCAGTCGGCCTGTGCGATGCGCCAGACGCGGTCGCGCGAGAACGGCTGCTCGTACGGCCTGCGTCCGAGAGCACGGGCGATCGCGTTGCCGATCGCGGGGGCGACGGGGTTGTACGGCGACTCGCTCATCGACTTCGCACCGAACGGACCGAGGTCATCGCTCGTGTCGGCGAAGTAGACCTCGGTGTCGGGAATGTCGGCGAACTGCGGCACGCGGTAGGTGCGGAACATCGGGTTCACCACGGCGCCGCGGTCGTCGATGTAGACCTCTTCGTAGAGCGCGCTGCCGACGCCCTGCGCCACGCCGCCCTCGATCTGCCCCCGGCACTGGGCCGGATTCATGACGAAACCCGCATCTGCGGCGTGCACCGACTGCAGGATGCGGACGGATCCGGTGGATGGCTCGACCGCGACCCGCACCGCGTGGACATTGAACGCCAGCGAGCGTTCGTCGCCGTATTCGGCGCCGTGGGCGGTCAGACCGTCGCTGCTCTGGTGTTCCGGCGCCGCCGCGGCGACGATCTCGCCGAACGGCACGACCCCCGACGGCGTGCGAACGCCCTCGGCGGTGAGCGAGCAGGCCCCGGGTTCGGCTCCGTGTAGGACGGCGGCGAGCCCGAGCATCCGGTCGCGTAGCGCGATGCACGCCGCGTACACGGCCTTGCCCGCGACGGTCGTCCCCGCCGATGCGAACGCACCCGTGTCGTGCGCGACGCCATCCGTATCGGCATGCTGGAGCGTCACACGCCCGGCGTCGACGCCGAAGACGGATGCCGCGATCTGGCGCTGCACGGTGGTGGTGCCGTTGCCGAACTCGGCCGTACCGGTGCGGAGCGCGTAGGTTCCGTCGGGCCCGAGCGTCGCCGTGGCGTGCGCGATATGTCCGCGTGGGGCCATCGTCGCGATCAGCGTCGAGGCCATACCCTCGCCGACGAGCCAGCCGTCCGGTGCCGTCACGCCATTCCCGCGGGCCAGGGCGCCTTGCGCGAGATCGAGGCACTGGTCGAGGCCGTAGCTTCCCCAGCGGACCTCGGGTTCGTGTTCTGCGTGCCACGCGAGCAGGGGATCGCCGTCGCGGACGGCGTTGATGCGGCGCACCTCGAACGGATCGAGGTCGAGGCGTTGGGCGAGCATGTCCAGCGCGGATTCGACCCCGAGCTGCACCTGCCCGAGGCCGTACCCGCGGAAGGCTCCTGACGGCACGTTGTTGGTGTAGACGGCCTCGGCATCGACCCGCTTCGCGGGGGCGTTGTAGAGGCTGATCGACTCGGAGCAGCCATGGAACATCACGCCGATCGCGTGGTTGCCGTACGCACCGGTGTCGCTCAGCACGCCGAGCTTGATCGCGGTCAGTGATCCGTCCTCGTTGGCTCCGAGTTCCACCGAAACGCGCATGGGGTGACGCAGCGATGCCCGCTGGAACTGATCGGTGCGAGAGAACTCGTACGCGACGGGACGTCCGGTGTGCAGCACGGCGAGGGCCACGAGGTCTTCCGTGAAGATCTCCTGCTTGCCGCCGAACCCCCCGCCGACGCGTGGCGCATAGACGCGCAGGCGCTCGCGCGGCAGGTCGAAGATGTGGCCCAGTTCGTCACGCGTGAGGAACGGCACCTGCGTGCTGGAGCGGATGACCAGCCGGTCTTCGTCGTCCATCCAGCCCACGGATCCGTGCGTTTCGAGCTGGGCATGGCTCACGCGGGACGTCTGCCAGGTCCCCGCGACGCGGATCGGGCTGGCCGCGAGGGCGGCATCGATGTCGCCCCCGTATCCGTCGTGGAGCGCGGCGACGACGTTGCGCGACGCATCCGCGACACGGTCGTCGGGTGTGCGCTCGGCGTGCAGCAGGGGGGCACCCGGCATGCGGGCGGCCGCCGCGTCGAAGACCGCGGGCAACACCTCGTATTCGATCTCGACCATCCGGCAGGCTCGCTCAGCGACCTGCGAGTTCTCGGCGACGACGGCCGCGACCCGTTGCCCGACATGGCGCACGACGTCGTCGAGCACACGAGTATCGTCCGGGTCGTCGGTGCGGTGTTCGTGTCGGCCGGAGGAGTACCGGGTGGCCGGAGCATCCTCATGTGTGAACACCGCGACGACCCCGGGAACCGCGAGCGCAGCCGAAGTATCGATGGAGAGGATGCGTGCGTGCGCATGTGGCGAGGTCACGACCCGCAGCACCAGGGCACCCGTGACCGGCTCATCGAAGGTGAACGGCTCGCGACCCTGCACCACTCTTCGGGCGGGCTCGGGTGAGACCGATGTGCCGACGCCCGACGAGCCGATACCCGACGATTTCGCCGCGGCGGCAGTGTCGCACGAACCCTCGCACGCCTCACCGCAGACGGATGACGGAGCCGCGGCATCCTTCTCCGACACATCCTCTTCGGCGATAGCGGCTCGCCGCCCCGTCTCACGCACGGCACCGGTGATCGCCTCGCGGAGCGGCCGGTACCCGGTGCACCGGCAGAGGCTGCCCTTCATGCGACGGTCGAGGTCGGGCAGGTCGGCCTCGGTGAGGGTGGAGGCCGTGACGCTCATACCCGGGGTGCAGAAGCCGCATTGGAAGCCGAACTTCTCGATGATCGCCTCTTGCACGGGATGGAGACCATCGCCGGGGGCGAGGCCCGCGGCCGTCGTCACCGTGCTGCCCTGGACCCGCATCGCGGGGATGATGCACGAGTGGACGGGCTGGCCGTCGAGGATCACGGCACACGCGCCGCAATCGCCCGCGTCGCACCCCTTCTTGACCTCGGTGTGGCCGTGCTCGCGCAGCAGCGTCCGCAGGCACTGACCCGGGCGTGGCTCGACCTCGAGGGGTGCGCCGTTGACCTCGATCTTCATGCGGTCTCCCCAGAATCGGCGGCGAGTTCGGCCCGAATCCGCTCCGCGAGCTCGACACTGACCCCGCGGCGCCAATCGGCGGATCCCAGGGGATCGGTGTAGAAGTCCGCCGCCCCCGCGACATCGGCCGCGAGCTGTGTCGCTGCGGGAAGCTCCGGATAGCGCAGGACGGTCGGTGTGAGAGTCGCGGCGGTGACACTGAAGACGGCGGACCCGTCGCGGTCGATGCGCCCGGTGACGACCGCTCCCGAGCGACCCAGCTCGGCAAGGGCGATCTTTCGCATGACGGCGCGAGAACGGAGTGCGTGCGCGGGGATCTCGACAGCACGGACCACCTCGCCGCGGGCGAGATCATT
Source organism: Microbacterium sp. C448 (assembly GCF_000582705.2). NCBI lineage: Bacteria > Bacillati > Actinomycetota > Actinomycetes > Micrococcales > Microbacteriaceae > Microbacterium > Microbacterium sp. C448. The sequence goes on along the minus strand of NZ_HG779636.1, from coordinate 14,369 downwards.
CGTGCCATTGCCCGTCATCAGCTCGGCCACCGGGGTGCGGCGCTCGTCACCGTCGGGAGTCCAGATCACGGCCTCGCCGTCGAGCGCGGACGCGAGGGACACGATCGCGCCGGCCGAGAACGAGCGGCAGACGTTCCCTCCGACCGTCGCTGTGTTCCAGATCTTGAACGAGGCCAGGAGGGCGTTCGCGGCGACGGGGAACAGCGCGATTGCGGACCAATCGGCCGGGGCCGCTGCATCCGCCGTCCGGCCTTCGGCGAAGGCGACGAGCGTCGCGATCGTGCACGTCGCGCCGATCGTGAGCCCCCCGTCGGTGACCTCCAGATCAGGCCAGCCCATCGTCGTCAGGTCGACCAGCCCGGTCGCGTGGTTCTGGGGCTCACCGAACAGCCAGGTCCCCCCGCCCAGGATGATTTCGCCCGGGGCGAGCGCGAGGTCGTCGCGCTGGGTCGCGCGGCGGAAGCTCGTGATGGTGTTCAGGTCCACCGGCACTCCTTCCGAGAATGCGTCGCCGCATCCATTCATCCAACCAGCGCCCGATTTCGTGAGTGTTTCACGTGCAACCGCGAGGTTGGGCCGTCAGGCGTGTCGCGAGCTACTACAACTCGAGCTCGACCGCCGTGTCGAGGGCGGCCTCGATGCTGCGCATCCAGCCGTCCTTGAGCGCGGAGTTCTTCTCGTCGTAGAGAGATGCGCCATCGACGAGGTTGCTCGACGCGGCGCAGACCATGCCCGCGCGGAGACCACGCAGACGCGCGACGATATACAGAGCGGATGCCTCCATCTCCACATTGAGGATGCCCATGCGGTTCAGCTCGGCGATCCATTCCGGTGTTTCCGCGTAGAACGCGTCGTCGCTCACGCTGATGCCGCGGAAGGAATGTGTTCCCGACGCGGCGGCGATCCGCTCCGAGTGGCGGGCGAGCGCCAGCGTGAGTTCGAGGTCGGGGACTGCAGGGAAGCCCTTGGGCAGATAGGCATCCGTCGTCCCGTCGTTGCGGAAGCTGCCCTCGCTCACCAGCAGGTCTCCGGGGGCGATGCCCGGCTGGAGGCCGGCCGAGCTGCCCACGCGGATGAACGATGTGACGCCGACCCGTGCCAGTTCTTCGACGGCGATCGCGGTCGAGGGGCAACCCATTCCGGTCGACGTCGCGGTGATGTGCCGCCCCTTGTACCAGCCCGTCATGGTGCGGTGCTCGCGGTTGTGTGCGACCTCGCGGACCTCCGTCAGGAATTCCGCGACGAACGGCACGCGAAACGGATCGCCGGGCAGCAGCGCCACGGACGAGACCTCACCGGGCGCGATGCCGATGTGGTACTGGCGCGCGTTCAGGCCCGCCTGGGACTTGTCCACGGGCGTGGATGTGGGCGTGGATGCGGATGTGGACACGGTGGCCTCCGGGATGCTGTGACGGGTGAAGTCAGCAGTCCCCGCCCTGAGCCACCGGCTCGGTCCACCGACGATCGCCGGGAGGTCATGGTTGTTAGGACACGCAGTGCCGAGAGCGTAGCACCGTGTCACGCGAGCCGAGGCGACGGCGAAACACCCTACGTGCGCCCAGACACCCCATGGCGAGGGGTGTTTCGTCGCGCGCGGGGTGTTTCGGTGAAGACCGCACCCAGGCACGCGGCTAGACGGGCGAGCAGGTCGGCGCGGGGCTCGCGGGGGAGGCAGGAGGGCGGGCGTGGACCGGGCCGCGGGCATCCCGCAGCGGACCACCCGATCTCCCGTATCGCGCCGCGATGATCTCGGCAATGGCGGCGACAGCGGCTTCTTCCGGCGATGATCCGCCGAGGTCCAGGCCGAGCGGAGAGTGCAGGCGGGCCAGGTCGGCGTCCGTCACCCCTCGCTCGCGCAGTGCGATCCCACGCTGCTCCACCGTGCTCCGCGCGCCCATCGCGCCGACGAAACCGACGTTCATGCCGAGCGCGGCATAAAGAGCAGGAATGTCGATCCGTTCGTCGTGGGAGAGCACGCAGACGGCCGTCCGGGCATCGATCGAGCCCGCCTGCTCGGCAAGCGACGTCAGATACTCGCCGGGATCGGCGATCACGATGTCGGATGCGTCGGGAAAACGCTCCGACGTCGCGAGCAACGGCCAGGGGTCGCACACGGTCACCGCGTAACCCGCCGCGCTGGCCACCCGACACAGCGCTGCCGCGTGTTCCCCCGCGCCCACGACGATGAGTCGGGCGCGCGGAGCCTGAGACACCGAGAGCCACGCGTGGTCTGCGATCGGGGTCGTCTCCGCCAAGAGCGCGGCCGCGTCCAACTCGGGGAGCGCCTCGGCAGCGATCCGCGACAGGCCGGATGCGTCGGCGACGACCCCCTCGTGAGGAGCGCGGATACCGAGGGCGACGGTGACGCGCTCATCGCGAGCGGCTGCCTCGAGAGCGTGCCGCGCCACGTCGTCGTCGGGTCGCAGGACGTACGCGAGCACCTCCACCTCGCCGCCACACGCGAGGCCCGCGGCGTGCGCGCGCTCGTCGCTGAACCCGAACCGCGCCGCGCGCGCCGCGCCATCTGCCAGCACGGCATGGGCGAGCACGATCGCGTCGCCCTCGACACAGCCGCCGGAGATCGAGCCGATCACCGAGCCGTCCGCCGTGATGGCCATCGAAGCCCCGAGACCCCGCGGAGCGCTGCGCGCGACACGTGTCACGGTGACGACCGCCACCGACTCTCCATCCGCGAGACGCGGCAGCAGGTCTGCGGCGAGTTCGAGCATCCTGCAACGCTAGTCGCGCGATGTTTCCTGCACGATACGCTGACGGCACCATGCGCCCGTCGGAGACCAGCGACCAACAGTCCGATGAGATCTTCGGTCTCGTGCTCGCGGCCGGCGCGGGCACACGGTTCGGCGGCCCGAAGGCGCTTGCCCGAGACGGCGACGGCGTGCCGTGGGTCGTTCGGGCCCTGAACACGCTGCGCGCGGGGGGATGCGGTCGGGTGCTCGTGGCGCTCGGGGCATCGGCGCCGGAAGCACACGACCTCGTCCCGCCCGGGGCCGAGATCGTCGTCGTGCCCGACTGGCAACTCGGCCTGTCCGCCACGATCTCGACGGGGCTCGCCGCGGCGCGCGAGCGATCCGCGTCAGCGCTCGTCATCATGCCGGTGGACACGCCGGATGCTCCACCCGCCGTCGTCCGCCGGGTCATCGCCGCCGCGGCGGCCGCACCGAGGCGGGCACTCGTGCAGGCGACGTACGGTGGCGACCCGGGTCATCCGGTCCTGATCGGTGCCGAGCACTTCGATCCGCTCGCACACGCCCTGTCGGGGGATCGTGGCGCGCGTGCCTACCTCGCGAGCCACGACGCGCTCTCGGTCCCCTGCGAAGACCTCTGGTCGGGCGACGACATCGATACTCCGCCCACGATCGGCAGTGGACCCATGATCGACAGTGGGCCCGCCACCGACGGCTGAGCGACGGGTAGCTCTCGGTCAGCCGCCGATCACGACGTTGAGCGGCGCCTCGCCCCGCAGCAGCCGCTCGATCTGCTGACGGATCAGGCGAGCCGCACGCGGTCGCATCGCCGCCGTCAAACCGCCGACGTGCGGCGCGATCAGTACCCCGGGAGAGGCCCAGAGGGGATGCCCCGCGGGCAGCGGCTCCGGATCGGTGACGTCGAGCGCAGCGCGGATACGGCCACGACCGGCGTGATCGACCAGCGCGGCGGTGTCGATCAAGGAGCCACGACCGACGTTGACCACCAGCGCACCATCCGGCAGCGCAGCCAGCACGGCGTCGTCGACGATGTGCCGCGTCGCGTCCCCTCCGGGCAAGGTCAGGATGACGATGTCGGCGTGGGGAAGCAGCTCCGGCAGCTCGTCGACACCGTGCACGTGCACCCCGTCTTCGTCGCGGGCCTGCCTCGCCACGGGCACGAGATCGACCTCGAAGGGCGCGAGGCGCGCGGCGGTCGCCTTTCCGACTCCGCCGTAGCCGAGCAGCAGCACACGCTGGTCGGCGAGACCGGTGCTCCGCTCCTGCATCCAGGTCTGGGCGGCCTGCGCGTGCACGAGCTCGGGGAGGCGCCGTTGCGAAGCGAGAACGAGTGCGAGCGCCAACTCGGAGGTGGCCGTCTCGTGCACCGATGCGGCATTGGCGAACTGTCGCCCGGGAGGTAGGTGAACCGCAACCTCGTCGTAGCCGATGGACTGGCCCTGCAGCACGCCGGTCTCGACGCCGTCGAGCCAACGGAAGCCGCTTCCGCCCGACATGTACGGCACTACCACCAGGTCGAGTCGCTTTCCCGGTGCCGGCCCGTCCATCGGCCACACCAGCACTTCGACGCCATCCGGCATGGGGCCGAGGTCTTCGAGAACCTGGGGGGAGGGAACGGTGACGGTGAGCGTGCGGGGCGCGCGGTTCATCCTTCGACGGTAGCGGGCTCCGTCGCGGTCAGGCGTTTTGCAGCACCGCGGCGATCGCACTGGCGAAGAAGATGCGTCCGTCTTCGCCCGAGCGCATCGCGACCGAGGTGTCCGGTCCGAACCCCGGTTCGACGGCGTGCTCGGGGTGCGGCATCAGGCCGACGACGTTGCCGCGGGCGTTCGTCACGCCGGCGATGTCGCGGAGCGACCCGTTCGGGTTCACTCCGACGTAGCGGAAGGCGACCTGGCCTTCGCCTTCGATGCGGTCGAGCGTCTCGTCGTCGGCGATGTAACCGCCGTCGCCGTTCTTCAGCGGGATAACGATCTCTTGTCCGGCTTCGAAGCCGCTCGTCCAGGCGGTATCGGCGTTCTCGACGCTCAGGCGCTGGTCGCGGCGGATGAACTGCTGGTGGGCGTTGCGGATGAGCCCGCCCGGCAGCAGGTGCGCCTCGACGAGCATCTGGAATCCGTTGCAGATGCCGAGGACCGGCATGCCCTTGTCTGCCGCGTCGCGGATGTCGGACATGATCGGCGCGCGCGCGGCGATCGCACCGGCGCGCAGGTAGTCGCCGTAGCTGAACCCGCCCGGCAGGACGATCGCGTCGACGCCGTGGAGGTCGTGGTCGCCGTGCCAGAGTGCGACCGGCTCGCCGCCGGCGAGGCGCACCGCACGGCGGGCGTCGGCGTCGTCGAGGGATCCCGGGAAGGTGACGACCCCGATGCGGGGGCGGCTCACTCGACGACCGTGCTCTCGGCGACCTTGCTCTCGACGACCGTGCTCTCGACGACCGAAATTTCCACGACGTCTTCGATGACCGAGTTCGAGAGGATCTCGTCGGCGATGCGGCGCGCGGTCGCGAGAACATCCTCCGTGACCTCGCCGTCGACGGTGAGTTCGAAGCGCTTACCCATGCGGACGGCACTGAAATCCTGGACCCCCAGACGCGAAAGCGCGCCCGTGACGGCCTTTCCCTGCGGGTCGAGCAGCTCTGCCTTGGGCATGACGTCGACGACGATGGTGGGCATGTGAGAGCTCCGGCTGTCGGGGGCGGGGTTGCCGTCCCAGTCTACGGCCGCGTCACGACCGCATTCGTGACGCCGTCCGTGACGCCCTTCGTATCGGGGCTTTCGGTAGCAGCCGGGTCCGCAACTGTACGTTTCGACGTCGTGACCAAACTGTGACTATCCATTTAGGACCGCTCTCTTGATCTCGTGGGAACGCTCCCATAATGTGTCCTCCACCGATGGGAACGCTCCCACGGGATTAGATGATGACGGGAACGAACCCGACGTCACGCGCAATACTCAACGACCATCACGAAGGAGTGACAGTGAACTCACGCGCCATGCGCCGGAGTGCCGCCATCGTCGCAGCATTCTCCGCTTCCGCCATCGTTCTCGCCGGCTGCGCCGGTGGAGGAAGCGACTCCCCGTCCGGCGACGCCGACGGAAAGACCACGCTCACGATCGCCACATTCAACAATTTCGGGTACACCGACGCGCTCCTGCAGGAGTACATGGACGAAAACCCCGACATCGAGATCGTGCACAACAAGGCCGCCGAGTCCGGCGATGCCCGTGCCAACTACTTCCAGAAGCTCGGCAAGGAAGGCCTCGCCGACATCGAGGGCGTCGAGATCGACTGGTTCGCCGAGGCCATGCAGTACTCCGACCTGCTCGCCGAAGTACCGGACAGCGCGAAGGGCCGCTGGCTGGACTGGAAGGAGGCGGGAGCCACGGACGGAGACGGACGTCTCGTCGGTTTCGGCACCGACATCGGCCCGCAGTCCATCTGCTACCGGTCGGACCTGTTCGCCGCCGCCGGTCTTCCGACCGACCGCGCCGAGGTCGCGACCCTCTTCGAGGGCGACTGGAACCACTTCCTCGACATCGCCGATCAGTACAAGGCCGCCACGGGTAAGCCGATGATCGACTCGGCCAACTCTGTTCTGCAGGGCATCGTCAACCAGATGGAGTACACGTACGACGAGCCCGATGGCACCATCATCGCGACGGAGAACCCCGACATCGCTGACGCCTACAGCCTGGTCGTCGAGCGCGCGATCCCCAACGCGGCATACGCGGGCCAGTGGAGCGATGACTGGAACGCCTCGATGACCAACGGCGAGTTCGCCGCGATGCTCTGCCCCGGCTGGATGCTCGGCATCATCTCGGGCAACGCGCCCGATGTCACCGGTTGGGATGTCGCAGACGTCTTCCCCGGCGGCGGCGGTAACTGGGGTGGCTCGTACCTGACGGTGCCCGCCAACGGTGCGAACGTCGACGCGGCGCTTGCCTTGGCGGACTGGCTGACCGCGCCCGAGCAGCAGCTCAAGGCGTTCGTCGAGGCCGGCACGTTCCCGAGCCAGGTCGAGGCGTACACGAACCCCGAGCTGACGGAATTCGTCAACCCGTACTTCAACGACGCCCCGACCGGCGAGATCGGCGCCAACCGGGCCGAGGCCGTGACGGTTGCCCCGTACAAGAGCGCGAACTACTTCAAGTACCACGACGCTCTGCAGAACGCGGTGACTCGTGTCTTCGATGGTGTCGAAGACCAGACCACCTCGTGGAACACCTGGGTCACCGAGGTCGACGCCTTCTGATGACCGGAAGGGGGTGGGGCGCGCTGACCAAATAGCTCGCCCCACCCCCTGACCGCTCTCGACCTCACCGATACGGAGCCCCCCGTGACCGCGACCGAAGCTCGCCCCCGCATCTCATCCGAGGACTCGTCCCCGCCGCCCGCCGGGCGCCCGCGACCAGTCCTGTCTTTCAGGAACCGGCTGAGCCGGTGGGACCTGAAGTTCTCGCCCTACATCTACATCTCTCCGTTCTTCATCCTGTTCGCGATCGTGGGACTGTTCCCGATCGCATTCACGGCGGTCATCTCGCTGCAGGAGTGGGACCTGGTCCGCAATTCCGGGACCTTCGTCGGCCTGGAGCAGTACATCTGGATCTTGAACGATCCGAAGTTCTGGACCGCGCTGCGCAACACGTTCAGCATCTTCTTGCTCTCGTCCGTGCCGCAGCTGATCCTGGCGTTGTTCATCGCCGCGATGCTCGACCGCAACATCCGCGCCAAGACGTTCTGGCGGATGAGCGTTCTGCTGCCGTTCGTGATGGCACCGGTCGCGGTTGCGCTGATCTTCAGCAACATGTTCGGCGACAACTACGGCCTCGTGAACAACATCCTGACCAGCATCGGTCTCGACGCGATCCCGTGGCACAAGGATCCGTTCTGGAGCCACATCGCGATCGCGACCATGGTCAACTTCCGATGGACGGGCTACAACGCGCTCATCCTGCTCGCCGCGATGCAGGCTGTGCCGCGCGAGTACTACGAGGCAGCGACCGTGGACGGCGCCAACGCGTTCCGCCAGTTCATCAGCATCACGCTTCCCTCGCTCCGCCCGACCCTGATCTTCGTGATCATCACCTCGACGATCGGCGGCCTGCAGATCTTCGACGAGCCGCGCATGTTCGACAACACGGGCCAGGGCGGTGCCGCTCAGCAGTGGTTGACGATCACGCTGTACCTCTACAACATCGGCTGGGGCGAGTTCAACTTCGGCAGGGCGGCCGCGCTCGCGTGGATTCTGTTCGCGATCATCCTGCTCATCGGCTTGATCAACCTGTTCATCACCCGTCGCCTCGTGCGCGGGGAGGGCGGCCGCGGCGTGGTCGCACCCCGCCGACGCCGGAAAGGAACGCAGCGATGACTTCGGTCAGCACACCACCGCTCGCCATCGTGGAGGAGGGAATCCCGAACGCGCGGACCCGTCGCCGGAACGAGCGCGTGCAGAAGATCCGCGGCGTCCGCGCCGGGGTCTGGGTCTACATCGGTCTCGGCGTGGTCTTCGTCTCGGCGGTTTTCCCCTTCTACTGGTCGTTCCTGATCGGTTCGGGGGACTCCTCCACCATCAACGATCCGAACATGTCGTGGATCCCTGGCGGGAACTTCATCGCCAATGCGCTGGCGGTGGTCGGAGACCCTGCCGTCAACTTCTGGCTGGCGCTCTGGAACTCGATCTTCAGCTCGACCGTGATCGCGGCATCCGTCGTCGTGTTCTCGACGCTGGCGGGCTGGGCGTTCGCCAAACTGCGCTTCCGGGGCGGAAAGTGGTTGCTCGCGTTCGTCGTCGCCACGATGGCTGTCCCGATGCAGCTCGGCGTCGTGCCGCTCTACATCCTGTTCGCGGACCTCGGTTGGACGGGCAACATCGGCGCGGTCATCATTCCCGCCCTGACGAGCGCTTTCGGGGTGTTCTGGATGACGCAGTACCTCAACCAGGCGGTCCCGGACGAACTGATCGAAGCGGCGCGTGTGGACGGAGCATCCATGCTCCGCACGTTCTGGACGATCGGGGTGGTCGCTGCCCGCCCGGCCGCCGCGATGCTTTTCCTGTTCACCTTCGTCGGTGCCTGGAACAACTTCTTCTGGCCGTTCATCGTGCTGGACCGGCAGAGCCCGACACTTCCCGTCGCGCTGTCGCTCCTGCAATCCAACTATTTCGTCGACTATTCCATCGTTCTGGCGGGCGTCCTGCTTGCAACGATCCCGTTGATCCTGCTGTTCGCCTTCGCCGGCAAGCAACTCGTCAGCGGCATCATGGCCGGAGCAGTGAAGGGCTAACATGAGCACCGTCATCAGAAAGGCCCCCACTCTCATGACCGAAACTGCTGAGCGTCCGTTCCCCTCGAACTTCCTGTTCGGGGCGGCGACCGCGGCGTATCAGATCGAAGGTGCGGCACACGAGGGTGGCCGCCGCGACTCGATCTGGGATGCGTTCTCGCGGGTCCCCGGCGCCGTGATCAACGCCGATAACGGCGATGTCGCGTGCGATCACTATCACTTGTACCGCGACGACGTCGCGCTGATGAAGTCGATGGGGTTGCAGACGTACCGCTTCTCGACATCGTGGTCGCGCGTGCGTCCCGACGGTGGTGCGCTGAACCCCGAGGGAGTGGACTTTTACAAGCGCTTGGTCGACGAGCTCTTGGACGCCGACATCCTGCCGTGGCTGACCCTGTATCACTGGGACCTGCCGCAGGCGCTGCAGGAGCAGGGTGGATGGACCAACCGCGACACGGCCAATCGATTCACCGAGTATGCGCTCGACATGCACGACGCCCTCGGCGATCGTGTCAACGTCTGGACCACGCTGAACGAACCATGGTGCTCGTCGTTCCTCAGCTACACGGCGGGTATCCATGCGCCGGGTCACTACAGCAAGTCCGAGGGCATGCTGGCGGCACATCACCTGCTGCTCGGTCACGGCCAGACCGTGCGCGAGCTGCGGGCGCGGGATGCGTCCCTCAACCTGGGCATCACACTCAACCTCACGGTGGCCGATCCCGTCGACCCCGCCGACCCGGCAGACCTCGACGCCGCGCGAAGGATCGACGGTCAGTTCAACCGGTGGTTCCTCGATCCGATCTTCCGGGGCGAGTACCCGCAGGACATCTTCGACGAGATCGCCGATGCGGCCTTGCGGGCGGCGATCTTGCCCGGCGATCTCGAGACGATCTCCACTCCCGTGGACACGCTCGGTGTGAACTACTACCACGGAGAGTTCGTCGGGGGCCGGCCGCCCGCGGTTCCGCCGACGCCGGGGGATGCGCCGACGGATCGGCGGAGCGCATCGCCGTTCCCGTCAGCCGAGGACATCCACTGGCACGAGCGCGGGCTGCCGCGCACGCCGATGAACTGGGAGGTGCAGCCGGAGGGTTTGACGCGCCTGCTCGTGCGCGTCTGGGAGGACTACGCCGAACCGGCCGGCACCTCGCTCTTCGTGACGGAGAACGGAGCCGCCTACAACGACGAGGTCGTGGTCGAGGACGGCGTGGTGCGGGTGCACGACGACGAACGCGTCTCGTTCGTGCGCGCTCACCTCGGCGCGACGCTCGATGCGATAGAGGCGGGCGTGGATGTGCGCGGATACTTCTACTGGTCGTTGCTCGATAACTTCGAGTGGGCGTGGGGCTATGAGAAGCGTTTCGGTATCGTGCGCGTCGACTATGAGACTCAGGTGCGGTCGATCAAGGACAGTGGCCGGGAGTACTCTCGGATCATCGCGAAGCGGACGCTCGATGACAGTGCGGAGCTAGCCGACGCGGTCGAGTAGGTCCGCGCAGGAGGGCACGACATGGTCGACATCGGGACTCGCTCTTCGCAGGGAACCGCGACGATCGAGGAGGTCGCGGCGGCGGCCGGCGTCTCGCGATCCACGGTCTCTCGAGTGGTGAACGGGTCGACCTCCGTCAGCCCGGCAGCGCTCGAGGCCGTCAACCGCGCGATTTCGGCCCTGAATTACGTGCCCAACCGTGCCGCACGGTCTTTGGCGACCCGGCAGACCCACGCGATCGCGTTGGTCGTGCCGGAAGAGACGACGCGCTTCTTCGGGGACCCGTTCTTCGCCGCCATCGTTTCGGGCATCAACACGCGCGTCAACAAGTCCGACTACGTGCTCAACCTGTTCATCGCCAGCGACGACCCCGGCGACAAGACGACCAGCTACCTGCGCAGCGGCAGCGTCGACGGGGCGATCATCGTGTCGCATCACACGAGCGACACGTTCATCGACCGCATCGCGGCGGCCGTTCCCGTGGTGTTCGGTGGTCGTCCCGTGCGAGCACGCGAACGCGACTATTACGTGGATGTCGACAATGTGCGCGGCGGTCAAGAGGTCACGGAGTTCTTGATCGGTCGCGGGTACCGCCGGATCGCCATGATCTCGGGTCCCCTGACCATGCCCGCCGGAGTCGACCGGCTGGAGGGGTTCCGTCAGGCGCTCGATGCCGCCGGTCTCGAACCGGGCCCGGTCGAGGACGGAAACTTCACGGCGGACGGCGGCGCCCGAGCGATGGAACGCATCCTCGAGGCCCCCGATCGCCCCGACGCGCTGTTCATCGCGAGCGACCTGATGGCGCGTGGTGCGCTCGCCGTGTTGAACCGGTCAGGTATTCGGGTTCCGGACGACATCGCGATCGTCGGTTTCGACGACTCCCCGGTCGCGACGACCGTTTCGCCGCACCTCACGACGATGCGTCAGCCGTCGTTCACCCAGGGCGAGCGGATGGCGGACGTGCTGCTCGACCTGCTCGCCGACCGGGATCCGCCGCGGGTCACGATGCTCAACACGGAGCTCGTCATCCGCGATTCCGTGTCGACACGCGCCGCTGGGGACTGACCTTCCCGCTCAGGCGAGGGGAACGCTCGCCGTCAGCTGGTTCGCCCAGGGGTCTTCGAAGCTGACCGAGCGGCCGTCGTCGCGCAGCGGTGTGCCGTAATGGGTGAGACGCTCGGACAGCTCACCCAGGGCATCCGTGTCGGGCAGAGCCAGATCGATGCGGCCGAGGCCGAGGGCGGGCCCACGGCGGCCGGCGCCGCGTGAATTCCATACGTTCATCGCCATGTGGTGGTGGTATCCACCGGCGCTCACGAATAAGGCCTGATTGCCCATTCGGGCCGTGGTGTCGAATCCCAAACGGTCGACGTAGAACCGCTGCGCCGTCTCGACGTCGCCGACCGACAGATGTACGTGACCGACGGATGCCGCGTCCCGTGAGGTCGCGCCCTCCGCCGCTTCCTCGGTGAGGTGCTCGCCGAGGAACGCGTTCGGGTCGAGGAAGAGGGTCCCCATTTCGATCTGTCCGTGCGTCCACGACCATTCGGTGCGGTTGCGATCCCAGTACAGTTCGACACCGTTGCCTTCGGGGTCGGTGAAGTAGAAGGCGTGGCTGACCAGGTGATCCGCGGATCCCGTGAACGTACCGGGTGCGTGCCGGGCGACGGAGTAGAGCGCCGCCGCCAGCGCGGTCTGCGTCTCGAACAGGATGGCCGTGTGGTAGAGCCCTGCGGATCCCGGCGCCGCGTGCCGCAGGGTCGGCTCGTAGCGGAGCACGATGATCGGCAGGCCGGCTCGACCGAGGGTCACGGTCGGGCCCTCGGAGGTGATCACCTCGAGAGTGACCACGTCTCGGTAGTACCGGGTCATCGCGTCGAGGTCCCCGACGAGGAGCGTCACCGCGCCCATCGACGTGTCGTTCGCGATCTTGTCGACCGTCGCCGACTTTCCGAGTGATGCCGACCGCAGTTCATCCATGCGCACGTACAACCGTTGCGCCGCGCGCGTCATTCCCTGGCGCAGCGGGGCTCCGTCCGCCGGTCAGGGCGCCCGGCAGCCGGTCAGTCCCGCCGGTCAGCGAGTCAGTCGCGAGAGCAGTTCGCGGTACCGGTCCGCGGTGCGCACGACGATCTCGTCGGGCAGCTCCGGCGGTTGGCCCGTGCGGTCCCAGTGGGCCGCGAGCCAGTCGCGCACGATCTGCTTGTCGAAGCTCGCCATCCGCTCGTCGGGGGTGCCGCCACGTGCCCACGCCTCGGCATCCCAGTAGCGGGACGAGTCGCTCGTCAGCACCTCGTCGGCCAGCCGCAGAACCCCCTGGTCGTCGGTGCCGAACTCGAACTTGGTGTCGGCGAGGATCAGCCCGTGCTGGGCGGCGCGGCGTGCGGCCCGCTCGTAGATCGCGAGTGATGCATCGCGTAGGGCATGCGCGGCGTGCTCGCCGACCAGCTCGACCGTCCGCTCGAAGCTGATGTTCTCGTCGTGCTCGCCGAGCTCAGCCTTGAACGCGGGTGTGAAGATCGGTTCGGGCAGGCGGTCGCCGTTCTCCAGCCCCGCGGGCAGCGGGATGCCGCAGACCGTTCCCGCGGCCTGGTACTCGGCCCATCCGGAGCCCGTCAGGTACCCGCGCACGACACACTCGATCGGCAGCATGTCGAGGCGACGTACGAGCATGGCGCGGCCGGCCACCTCGGCCGGGACGAGACGCACGGGCTCGTCGTCGTCCGACAGCGCCGAATCGGGGGCGAGATGGTTCGGAACCGCCGGTCCGCCATCGCCTCCCTCGAGCAGGTCGAACCACCACAGGCTCAGCGTCGTGAGGAGCTCACCCTTGTCGGGAATCCCCGGCGACAGAACGTGGTCGAAGGCACTGACGCGATCGGATGCGACGACCAGCATCCGTTCCGCGCTGACGCCATCCGGTGTGTCCGCGGGGACGTACAGGTCCCGCACCTTTCCGGAATAGACATGGCGCCAGCCGGAAAGATCAGAGGTGGGGGTCACGCGACCATTATCCCGTGGACGTGCTGCCCTCGCGGGCTCAGCGCTCGATGACGCCGGCGGCGATGTCGGTGCGGTGCTGCGACCCCTCGAGCGCGATCAGGTCGACGGCCTCGTAGGCGCGCTTGCGGGCCTCGGCGAAAGTCGTGCCGAGAGCGACGACATCGACGACGCGGCCCCCGGTGGCTACGAGACCGCCGCCGTCGTTTGCCGTGGCGGCATGGGCCAGGTGCACACCGGTGACGGATGCCGCGGCATCCAAGCCCCCGACGGGCCGCCCGGTCACGGGTGCCGCCGGGTAGCCTTCGCTCGCCACGACGACCGTGATCGCAACCGCCTCGGCGAAGGCCGGCTGGGCGACGTCCTCGAGCGTGCCCGAGGCGGCGGCCATCAGCAGCTCGGACAGGGGGCTCACGAGTCGGGGTAGCACGACCTGGGTCTCGGGGTCGCCGAAGCGCGCGTTGAATTCGATCACGCGCACACCGCCGTCAGTCACGATGAGCCCGGCGTAGAGGAGCCCGATGAAGGGGGTGCCCTCGGCATCCAGATGCTTGACGACCGGGAGGGCGACTTCGCGCGTGATGAGCTCGACGAACTCGGCCTCGCCCCCGAACCGCTCGGTCAGCCAGGGGAGTGGCGAGTACGCGCCCATGCCACCCGTGTTCGGGCCCTTGTCGCCGTCGAGCGCGCGCTTGTAGTCCTGGGCGGGGCTGAGCGCGCGCACGGTGTCGCCGTCCGAGATGAAGAACAGCGAGACCTCGGGGCCCGACAGGTGCTCTTCGACCAGCACGGCGCCCTGCGAGAGGTACGACTCGGCGTGCGCGAGCGCGGCTGCCCGGTCGTCCGTGACCAGCACGCCCTTGCCC
>NZ_HG779635.1:0-17801 GCF_000582705.2 Microbacterium sp. C448 | reverse complement strand
CCGCCGGTGCGGCTAAAACGGCGGGGTGGTAGCGGCCGGTGATCAGCAGCGCCGACGACCGGGCGAGGCGGGCCGCGGCGCGCGGGTCGCCGGTGGGGATCACGCGCGACGTGGTGGTCATCTGCGCCCGCACCTCATCGTGCAGCACGGCGTCGCCGCGCGCCGGACCCGCGGGGTCCAGGGGGCCGAAGTGCGCATGGAACGCGACCGGCTCGCCGGTCAGCTCGGCCGACCGATCCACCAGGCGAGCGATGCGGGCAACGGTCTCGTCGCGTGGAGCGCCGCCGAGGCTGAGCGAGAGGCTCACGAGCACTCCGGAGCGCGGGGCCGAGGCATCCGCGTCTTGGTCTTCGCGGGGATCGCGGTCGCCCAGGAACGACGCATCATCGACGCCCAGGCGCGCCTCGACACCGAGCTCCCGCGCCAGAGCGAGCGAGGTCGTCTCGCGGACCCCCACAAGGTGTGCATTCTGCAGGGCGCGCGACAGCAGCGTTCGGTCGTGCGCGCCGAGATCCGGACCGAAAGTCTGTCCGGTGACGACCACCGGGCGCCCGAGTTCGCCCGCGATAGCGGCCAGGGTCACCCGTTCGTAGATGTGCACCGGCCAGCGCGAGGCGAGGTTGCCGCCCCCCGCGACGACGACCCCGTCTGTACCGGCTATCGCTTCGATCACGGCCCGGGCGGGGTCGTCCGTCCCGAGGGACGACGGATGCCTCGCCGCAGCCACGACCTCGCGCATCCGGTCGTCCGCATCGTCGCGTGAGAGTCCCGTGAATCCGATGCGGGGGACCGCCTCGACCCCGTAGCGCTCGGCCGATTCGCCGGGCTCGGCGGACACCGCGACGAGCTCGACACCGCGAGCACGCATCTCGTCGCGGAGAGCCTCGAACATCGCCTCGTCCCCGATGTGCATCATGCCGTCTGACACGCCGATATCGCCGATGGAGAGAAGCCGGACGAGCACCGGAGCCTAGCCTCCCGGGTCACGCAATGCCAACCGAACGCGATGTCACCGACGGGGGCTACGATCGGCATGCGGCGGGGTTCGGACGGACGTTCGCGCGCGCGAAGGAGACGACGATGGGCATCCAGACGGCCATGGACGCGGTGTATGCCGCGCCGGGAATCGTGGACGCCATCCGGCTTGCAGACGATGTCGCGTTCGAGGCCGGCCGCGACCCGGGGGTACGCACGCTTCGTCTGCTGGCGAAGGCCCTCGCGAGCGATGACGATGTCGCGGCGATCACTGCCGTGCACGCCCTGGCTGAGATGTACGACGAGCAGGCGGCACGGGCCCTCAGCGGTCTGCTGTCGGACGAGCGCGGTTTCGTCCGCGAACACGCCGCGTGGGCGCTCGGTGCGGGTCTGCCGCGCTTCGACGCGATCGGGCGTCTGCTCGGGATCGTCGCAGCGGGCGGCTTCTCGGGCATGCTCGCACAGCGGACGCTCGAGAACTGGTCGATCACGGTCGGAGAGTCGCTCGCGGTGGCGATCGAGTCGGCACTGCTCGGGATTCAGGATGCGCCGTCCCGCACGCGCCTCGTCGAGACCCTCGGCCTCGTGCGGGCACCCATCGCGGCACGAACCCTGCTCAGTTGCGCCAGCGACCCGCACGAGGCGCGTACGGTGCGAATCGCGGCCGTGGCCGCGCTCGGCCAACGCGCACACTCGCCCGAGGCCGCCTCGCTGCTCGATGGCCTGGCCGATGGTGAGGACGAGCTGGCGGATGCCGCGCGGCTCGCCCTCGTCGACCTCGCCGCCGCACGCACGGCGGTCGGCCCTGCCCGGAACGGCTCTGCGCCCACCCCCGGCCCGCTCACCGTTGCACAGCTCTTCCTTCACGCCGACATCGAACCGTCGCTCACGTCGGCCGGCGTCGGCGACAACGGTGGCATCGCGACGCTGCTCGTGCGGCTCGGCGATGCGCTGGTCGCGGATCCCTCGACCGGGGTCCAGCGCGTCGTCACCCTGTCGCGGGGCCCGCGCGAGCGCGCCGTGATCGATCTGGGCGTCATCGGCATGGACCGCGACGGCCACGTCTACGGACGCGTACCGCTGGCCGAACAGCCCGTGCCGTCCGCGGCGGCGTGGTCGCTGCGCGTGACCGCGCGCCGTGGCATCCGACGCATCCTCCGTGCCGCCGGGCGCATCGACGTGCTGCACCTACGGATGGCGGACGTGGGGAGCCTCGCCGCAGCGGATGTCGCGCGCGAGCTCGGCATCCCGGTCGTATTCACGGTGGCCCCCGACCCGCACGCGGTCATCCAGTCGATGGACCTCTCGGGAACGCTGCACCGGTCGGACTTCGGCGAGGTCGACATGCGCGAGCATTTCTGGTTCCGCGCCCGGCTGGTGCAGAGCCTCGCCTCGAACGCGGCGCACACCGTGCTGTTTCCTCGTCCGAAGCTCGAAGAAGACATGCGGCAGCTGGTCGGCATCGACATCGCGTCGCACCCCGAACGGCACACGATCGTCGCCGAGGGGGTCGACCTCGAGGTCGTCGAACGCGCCGTCGCCGAGGTGCGGTCCTGCTCTGGCCAGGACTGTCCGCCGGAGATCCAGTCGCTCCGAGCCATGCTCGAAGAGTTGCCCGCCGAGCGTCGCGGGCTTCCTCTGTTGGTGAGCGTCGGGCGACTGCATCGGGTCAAGGGCATGGCGACCCTCGTTGAGGCTTGGGCGAGCGGGCCGCTGGCCGACCGCGCGAATCTGCTCATCATCGGCGGTGACCTCGAACGCCCGTCGCTCGATGAACGGGAGCAGCTGGAGCGCATCGCGCAGATCGTGCCTGACGAGGACCGCGCCGCGCGCGGCCTCGTGTTGGCTGGGCACCGCTCGAACGACATCGCGGCGCGCTGGCTCGCTGCCGTCCGCTTCGGCCTTCCGGGCCTCGCGGCCGAGGGCGGCGTCTACGTGTGTGCGAGCGTGAAGGAAGAGTTCGGCATCGCCCTGCTCGAGGCCATGGCGACCGGCTTGATGGTCGTCGCACCCGACGGTGGCGGCCCCGCCACCTACGTCACGCGCGGCGACACCGGCGTGCTGACGCAGACTTGGGACGTGGCGCAGCTCACCCAGGCGATCGCTCAGGCGCTCGACATTGCCGCGGAGCACGACGAGTCCCGAGCCGCTCGATCGCACGACATGGTCCGTGATCGATTCACGATTCAGGGCATGGCTTCGGCCCTGGGCCCCGTCTACGGCGGCGTCGCGCGCGAAGAGGCCGAGCTGATCCGGGCCGCGGGGGTCCTCGGGTGACGCTGCTCGTCATCAGCCCCGACTACGCCTCGCATCTGCTTCCCCTCGCGACCCTGGCAACGCGGTGGCGCGATGCGGGCGAGCGCGTGGTTGTCGCGACGGGCCCGTCGACGGCGGGGATCGTCGCGGACTTCGGGCTGGAGCGGGTCGATCTGACCCTGGGCCGGGGCTCGAACCCCGGGGTGATTCGTGCGGAAGAACAACCGCGCGACGAGGGCGCGTCTTTGCGCGGATTCTTCGACGCGACGCGCCGCGGGATGACGCAGACTCTGCGTTACCAGGCCCAAGAGCGGCTCACGGACTTGATGTGGGACCCGGTCGGCCGGGGTCGACGCGTGCTCGAGATCGTCGACCAGGTCCGCCCCGATGCGATCATCGTCGACCATCTGGCCTTCAGTGCCCGTATGGCGTTGCAGACCGCGGGTGTGCCGTACGGCGACGTCGTGCTGGGGCATCCGAGTGCGCTTCCGGTTCCGGGTGAGGTCTACGGATACCCGCCGTTCTGGCCGCGGGCTTTCGCCCCGTCGCAAGAGGATCTGGACGAGTTGCGCGAACTGTGCGACCGCGTGGCCGCGGGTTTCACGGGGGAGTGGAACCGTGCTGCGCGCGAACTGGATAGCCGGGCCGCCGACGTCGATGACGCATTCGCGACACACGGCGGCACCCACGGGGGCACGGTCCTGTACAACTATCCGGCCGAGCTGGCCGCGACCGAGGGACGGATGCTCCCGCCGCACGCCTTCCTCGGATCGACGCGCCGCGAAGAAGACGTTGCTCCCGACATCCTCGAGTGGATCGCTCGCGACGAACCGTACGTGTATGTGAGTTTCGGGAGCTTCCTGTCCGTTCGGGACGACGTGCTCGCGCGCGTTGCAGAAGCGCTGCGCATCCTGGACGTGCGCGCCGCGATCGCGACGGGTGCGACCCCCGCTGAGGCACTCGGAGACGTGCCGGACGGATGGCTCGTGCGTCCCCATCTGCCGCAGATCCGGCTCCTGAAGAGCGCGGCGGTGGCGGTGAACCACGGCGGCAACAACTCGGTCACCGAGGCGCTCGGGAGCGGCGTGCCGATCCTCGTCCTGCCCTTCTCGACAGACCAGTTCGCCGGCGGCGCGACCATCGAGCGCGCGCGGGTCGGTGTCGCCCTGGACCCCAACGCCGCGAGCGTCGAGGAGCTGACCGACGCGCTGCGCCTGCTGCTCGGCGAAGACGGAAACGGAGACGGCGCGGAGGGGGCTGCCGTCGACCGCGGCCTGTTGCGGCGGATAGCCGAAGGACAGGCGGCTCGGCCCGGGCCCGAGGTCGCCTACGAGGCGCTGGCGGGCACGCGTTCGCTCACGAGCGAGCGCATCGCTTCGGGGTCACCCGCCGCCGACCGGTAGCGCTCCATCAGCGCAGCGTTCGCGTCGAACCGGGCTCCGGCTCGGGTCTCGGCGACGTGATGCAAGGCGTACACGCGCCCTTCGTGGCGCTGGGGCGGGCTGCCGAGGAGGGTCTGGTGCGCGAGGTTCCACGCGGCATCCTCGTACCCCCACCCGCGGAATCGTTCGTCCTGACCGCCGTGCCGCTCCCACGTGCGCGGCGTCGTGACGTACACGCCTGAGCAGGCGCCAAGAACGAGCTCGAAGTCGCATTCCCGGGGGTCGGTGCCCGCGAGGTAGTCGGCCGTGCCGTTGGCGCCGAGCCAGTGGTACGCCGTGTACGGCAGGTGCACGAGCCCGCTCGTGCGAGCCGCTGCGATGGCTTCGCGGAGTGCCGCGGGCTCGGGGATCGTGTCGGCGTCATTGATCACGACGACGTCATCCGGCTCGGCCTCGGCGATGCCGCGATTCCGGCATGCTGCGAGCACGAATACGTCGTCGTCCGTGTCCACCGTCTGCACCGTGAATTCCGGGAACTCGCGGGCGTACCAGCTCGTCAGAGCGTCGAAAGCGGTCACGCGAGAGGGCGCGGGGCGCCACGGGATGATGACGGAAACGGCAGACACGACGTTCAGCCTAAGCGTGTAAATCTGAAAGGAAAATAACGCCGGATTCCGCGCTCCGTGCCGTGAGATCGCCTTCGCCCGGTCGTGCTTCCTTTCAGATTTACGTAGCGGCGGCGCGCCGCGGAATCACAGTGTTGTGATTCCGTTATGCGATGGGCAATAATGGGCCCACAACCGAACAGCAGTCGCCGACACACGTGTCACAGGTCGTAGGGGAAGACGTACCTGAAGAAACGGAAGTGGAAATGGCGACATCATCGGCGCGCGGAGTGATCTATGTCCACTCTGCGCCGCGGGCGTTGTGCCCGCACCTGGAATGGGCTGTCGGGCGTGCGCTCGGTCGTGCCGTGAATTTCGAGTGGGACGAGCAGCCGGTACTTCCGGGCGCCCGTCGTGCCGAGTTCTACTGGGAGGGCCCCGTAGGGACCGGCGCAGCGCTGTCGTCTGCGATGCACGGGTGGGAGCACCTCCGCTTCGAGGTGAGCGAAGATCCCACCCCGCGTTCCGACGGTGGGCGCTGGCTGCACACGCCCGACCTCGGCATCCACTACGCACAGACCGACGCGGCCGGCAACGTCGTCATCGGTGAAGATCGCATTCGATACGCCATGGAGATCGCTGCGGGTGACGCCCGTGAACTTCAGCGGGAACTGGGCGTCGCGCTCGGACAGGCCTGGGACGACGAACTCGAGATCTTCCGTCACGCGAGCGACCAGGCTCCCGTGGTGTGGCTCCACAAGGTCGGCTAGCGGCGCCTCTACAATCCAGACATCCCCACACTCGGACCGAACCCATCGTCCGCGCTCGCGCGGCCTGTTGGCTGGGTCAGGATGTGGAATCCCCCTCTGGCCCCGCGGTCACTGAGCTTGTCGAAGTGACTTGTTGTGCGCCCTTCGACAGGCTCAGGGTGCGAGCCCGAAGCTCGGGGAGCGGAACGCGCCCGCTCAGTTCGTCGAGAACGCCACCACGGCGTTGTGCCCGCCGAAGCCGAACGAGTTGCTGATCGCCAGCTGGTCGCCCGCGCCGAGGTCCTGAGGTGCGCCCGAGATCCGGAACGGCACTTCGGGGTCCTGTGTGGTGAGGTTGATCGTCGGCGGCGCCTGGCGCTGACCGATCGCGAGCACCGTGAAGATCGCCTCGAGCGCTCCGGTACCACCCAGCAGGTGGCCCGTGGATGCCTTCGTTGCCGAGACGGGGATCTCGTCCACACGCGGCCCGAACACGGCCTTCAGAGCCTGGTACTCGTTCGGGTCGCCGACGGGAGTAGAGGTGGCGTGCGCGTTGATGTGGGTGACGTCGTCCGGGGATGCACCGGCCATCTCGAGCGCCATCGTGACCGCTCGGGCTGCACCGCGGCCCTCGGGGTCGTTGGCCGTGATGTGGTACGAGTCCGCCGTGACGCCGCCACCGACGACGTACGCGTAGATCTTCGCGCCGCGCGCCTTAGCGTGTTCTTCGGTCTCGAGAATCAGCGCACCGGCGCCCTCGCCCATGACGAAGCCGTCGCGGTCGATGCTGCCCGGACGTGAGGCGGTCGCCGGGTCGTCGTTCCGGCGTGAGAGCGCCTGCATCGACGCGAAAGACGCGACGGTGATGGGGTGGATGGCCGACTCGGTGCCACCCGCGATGACGACGTCTGCGAGGCCGTCCTGCAGGTGTTCGACGGCGTTGACGATCGACTCGGTGCTCGAGGCACATGCGCTGGCGACGGTGCGGGCGAAAGCGCGAGCACCGAAGTGGAGCGACAGGTTGCCGGCCGCGGCGTTGGGCATGAGCATCGGCACCGTCATCGGCATGACGCGACGGGGTCCCTTCTCGCGCAGGGTGTCCCATGCGTCGAGGAGTGTCCACACGCCGCCGATACCGGTGGCGAAGTCGACACCCAGGCGTTCGGGGTCGACCTCGGGTGCTCCGGCGTCGTCCCAGGCCTCCATGGCGGCGACGAGGGCGAACTGCGAGGCCGGGTCGAGCCGCTTCGCGGTCGGTCGCGGTAGAACCTCTTCGGGGCGCACGATGGCCTCGGCGGCGAACGTGACGGGTAGCTCGTACTTCGCAACCCACTCGTGCTCGAGTGTGCGAGCGCCGGACACTCCGGCGAGAAGTGCGTTCCAGCTGTCGGGGGCGGTGCCGCCGAGCGGTGAAGAGGCACCGATCCCGGTGACGACGATGCGCTTGGTGGTCATGACACGAATCCTCAGGCGTTGCTGTCGCTCTCGGGGGCCCACAGGCCCCCGAGAGGGTGGATCAGGACTGGTTCGACGTGATGAACGTCACGGCGTCGCCGACGGTCTTGAGGTTCTTGACCTCGTCGTCGGGGATGGTGACGCCGAACTTCTCTTCTGCGTTGACGACGATCGTCATCATCGAGATCGAGTCGATGTCGAGGTCGTCGGTGAAGGACTTCTCGAGGGCGACGTCGTCGGCCGAGATGCCGGTCTCGTCGGTGATGAGCTCAGCGAGCCCGGCAAGCACCTCATCGGTGGAAAAGGCCATGGTGTCTCCTTGGTTCTGGATCTAGATGGGGGTCTGGAGTCGTGTCGGCGACCGCGAATCAGTCTAGGGCGGCGATCCGCCCGGTCACGGCAGCACCACGACCTGCGCGCCGAACACGAGGCCCGCGCCGAAGCCGATCTGCAGGGCGAGTCCGCCGCTGATCTCGGGGTGCTCCTGCAGCAGGCGGTGCGTAGCGAGGGGGATGGATGCCGCCGAGGTGTTGCCCGTGGTCTCGATATCGCGGCCGATCACAACGGTCTCGGGCAGCTTCAGTTGCTTGGCGAACTCGTCGATGATGCGCATGTTCGCCTGGTGCGGTACGAACGCGGACAGATCGGATGCTTCGACCCCGGCTGCTTCGAGTGCCTGACGCGCGACCTTCACCATCTCCCACACGGCCCAGCGGAAGACCGTCGGGCCCTCCTGGCGAAGCGTGGGCCAGGCCGCGAGTCCGTCGCGGAACTCGATCAGGGTGTGGTCCATGCCGACGGCGTCGGCCTTGGAGCCATCCGATCCCCAGATGGTGGGTCCGATGCCGGGGGTGTCACTCGGGCCGACGACGACCGCGCCGGCTCCGTCACCGAGCAGGAACGAGATGCTGCGATCGGTGGGGTCGACGACATCGCTGAGCTTTTCGGCCCCGATGACGACGGCGTAGCGGGCGATGCCCGCCCGGATCGACGCATCCGCCTGTGCGACGCCGTACGAAAAACCTGCGCAGGCCGCGTTGAGGTCGTAGGCGGCCGCAGGGTTCGCGCCGACGCGGTCGGCGACGACGGCCGAGATCGATGGCGTCTGCCGGGGGTTGCTGATCGTGGCGACGATCACGAGGTCGATGTCTTCGGGAGCGACGCCGGAGGAGGCGATCGCCTCGGCGGCCGCGTCCGTCGCGAGGTCGAGGGCGCTCGTGCCGGCTTCGGCGCGCGTGCGCGTGATGATGCCGGTGCGCTGGCGGATCCACTCGTCGCTCGAGTCGATCGGCCCGACGAGGGCGTCGTTGTCGACGAGCAGTTCGCCGCGGGCGGCACCGTACGCGTAGATGCGCGTGTGGGCTACACCCGTGGTCTGAGTCAGCGGTGCGGGCGAGATCATGCGTTGTCCTTCGAGAGCAGTTCCACGGCCGCATCGAGGTCGTCGGGGGTCTTGACCGCCACCGACGGGATGCCGCGGAGCCCGCGCTTGGCGAGCCCGGTCAGTGTACCGGCGGGGGCCAGTTCGATGAGGCCCGTGATTCCCGCGTCGGCGAATCCGGCCATGCAGAGGTCCCACCGGACGGGCGAGGCCACCTGGCCGACGAGCAGGTTGATGGCCGTGGTACCGGAGATGACGACCGAGCCGTCGTGGTTGGTCCAGAGGGCGAGTTTCGGATTGCTCGCCTCGACCGTGTCGGCGGCGGCACGCAGCCGTTCGACCGCCGGTGCCATATACGACGTGTGGAATGCCCCGGCGACTTGGAGAGGGATGACGCGTGCGCCACGGGGAGCGTCGACGGCCAATGCCTCCAGTGCAGCGGGCGCCCCGGCGGCGACGATCTGGCCACCGCCGTTGAAGTTGGCGGGAGTCAGCGCGAGTTCTTCCAGACGGGTGAGCACGGCCGCCTCGTCACCGCCGACGACGGCGCTCATGCCGGTCGGCTCGAGGGCCGCAGCATCCGCCATCGCGCGTCCGCGAATACCGACGAGGTTCATGCCGTCGTGAGCCGAGATGACACCGGCGATCACGAGCGCGGCGATCTCACCGACCGAGTGGCCCGCGGTTCCGGCCGGTGCGGACGGTGTGCGCTGCTCGAGCGCAGACCATGCCAGCAAGCTGGCGGCGACGATCAACGGCTGCGCGATGCGGGTGTCGCGGATGGTGTCGGCATCGGATTCGGTGCCGTGGCGGATCAGGTCGACCTCAGCGGCGTCCGAGAATGCGGCCAGCAAATCTCGCGCGCCATCGAGGTCCAGCCACGGGGAGAGGAATCCAGGAGTTTGAGAGCCCTGACCCGGGCAGGCTACGACGATCACTCACCCAGTCTGTCAACTAGACCCAGGTCGGTCTTGGCGTGGTCCTACGAAGAAACCGCGGAACGTTTGTGCGTGGCTGACACCTGAGGGCGTCTGCGCGTGTCGGTCGCCGCGATCTGACCCAGAATCAGGGCCGACTGCAGGATCAGCGCTTCGCGGGCGCCCGTGGCGTCCCAGCCGATGACCTCGCTGACCCGCTTGAGGCGGTAGCGGACGGTGTTGGGGTGCACGAAGAGCTCACGCGCCGTCGCCTCGAGTGAGCGTCCGTTGTCGAGGTAGCTCCAGAGGGTCGTGACGAGATCGGGGGAGTGCGCCTGCAGGGGCCGATAGATCCGCTCGACCAGCGTTTGCTTCGCGAGCGCATCGCCGGCAAGGGCGCGCTCGGGCAGCAGATCATCGGCCTCGACGGGTCGAGGAGCGTTCCGCCACGCACGAGCCACGGCGAAGCCCGCGAGAGCCGCGCGGGCGCTCGCGCTGGCATCGACGAGCGCCGGCACGGCCGGGCCCAGGACGAGGTGTCCCGGACCGAACCCGGGCTCGAGACGCGTCGCGATCTCGGGAAACGGCAGGTCGGGCGCCGGCTCTTCACCGCGGGCGACCGAGTCCGAGCGGCCCATGACCAAAACGAGCCGCGAACCCTGCACGCCGATCAGCACGTCGACGCCCAGCTTGCGGGCGATACGGCGCAGGTGGTCGACGTCGAACTGCGAGGGTGTCGTGCCGACGAGCACGCAGACTTCGCCGTGACCGTGCCAGCCGAGGGCTGCGATGCGGCTGGGCAGCTCGGCATCGGCCTCGCCGGTCAGGATCGAGTCGACGACGAGCGCCTCCAGCCGCGCGTCCCACAACCCGCGCGCTTCGGCCGCCCGGGCGTAGACATCCGCTGCCGCGAAGGCGACATCGCGCGAATACTTCAGGATCGCCTCGCGGATGCTTCCGCCCCGGCCGGTGACGCGTTCTTCCGTGACCTCGACCGTCACGCGGATGAGCTGCAGGGTCTGCTGCAGGCTGACGCTCCGCAGCAACTCGCGCGGGGCCGCGGCGAAGATGTCCGCCGCGATCCACGGGGTCGACTCAGGGTCTTCGTACCACTGGATGAAAGAGGTGATGCCCGCCTGAGCCACGAGGCCGACCGCGGACCGCCGCCCCGGCGGCATCTCGCGATACCAGGGCAGCGTGTCCTCCAGCCGGTTCAGCGTCGCCGTGGCGAGGTCGCCGGAGATGCGCCGCAGCCAGGTGAGGGTCGCCGCCTTCTCGTCGGCCACCGTCTTGGCGATCGCCGCTTCCTCGTCGGCGCCCGTGGTCCCCGGCACGCCGGTCAGCTCTCGCCGCCGGCGTTCCCGCTCGTTCCGGCGGTCACGTCGAACAGGCGGTACTTCTCGATCGCCTGGGCGACGAGCGACCGGTCGACGGCGCCCTGCTGCGCGAGTGCCTGCAGCGCTCGCACGACGATCGAGGGACCGTCGATCTTGAAGAAGCGTCGAGCAGCGGCACGCGTGTCCGAGAAGCCGAAGCCGTCGGCGCCGAGCGTGTAGAAGTCATGCTGCACCCAGGGCCGGATCTGGTCCTGAACGGCGTGCATGAAGTCGCTCACGGCGATGACGGGGCCGGGTGCCCCGGCGAGCTTCTCGGTGATGTAGGCCGTCTTCGGTTCTTCTTCCGGGTGCAGGAAGTTGTGCTCGTCGGCGGCCAGGCCGTCGCGGCGCAGCTCGGTCCACGACGTGACGGACCAGACATCCGCCGCCACACCCCAGTCGTCGCGCAGCAACTGCTGAGCTTCCTTGGCCCACGGCACACCGACGCCCGACGCGAGCAGCTGCGCGCGTGCGCCGTCGCCCTCACCGGTCGAGATGCGGTGGATGCCTCGGACGATCCCATCCACGTCGACACCCTCGGGCTCAGCGGGCTGCACGATGGGCTCGTTGTAGACCGTCAGGTAGTACATGACGTTCGGGTCGGGGTGCTGACCGCCGTACATGCGCTCGATGCCCGCGCGCACGATGTGCGCGATCTCGTAGCCGTAGGCAGGGTCGTACGAAACCGTCGCGGGGTTCGTCGAGGCGAGCAGGTGCGAGTGTCCGTCGGCGTGCTGCAGGCCCTCACCGGTCAGCGTGGTGCGTCCGGCGGTGGCGCCGACGACGAATCCGCGGGCCATCTGGTCGCCCGCCGCCCACTGGGCGTCGCCCGTGCGCTGGAAGCCGAACATCGAGTAGAAGACGTAGACCGGGATAAGCGGCTCGCCGTGGGTCGAGTACGACGTGCCGACACCCGTGAACGCCGCGAGCGCGCCGGCCTCGTTGATGCCGACGTGCAGGATCTGTCCCTGCGGGCTCTCCTTGTAGGCCAGGAGCAGCTCGCGGTCGACCGACGTGTAGTGCTGGCCGTTCGGGTTGTAGATCTTCGCGGTCGGGAAGAACGCGTCCATGCCGAACGTGCGCGCCTCGTCGGGGATGATCGGCACGATGCGGTGGCCGAAGTCCTTCGAGCGCAACAGGTCCTTCAGCAGACGGACGAAGGCCATGGTCGTGGCGACTTCTTGCGTGCCCGAACCCTTCTTGGGCATCGTGTACGCCGAGTCGTCCGGCAGCGTGAGGCCGACGTGGGTCGTGCGTCGCTCGGGCAGGAATCCGCCGAGGTCGCGGCGACGCTCGAGCAGGTACTGGATCGTCTCGTCCTGGGCGCCCGGGTTGTAGTACGGGGGCAGGTAGGGGTTCTCTTCGAGCTGGCCGTCCGAGATCGGAATGTGCATCTCGTCGCGGAAGTGCTTGAGGTCCTCGAGCGTCATCTTCTTCATCTGGTGCGTAGCGTTCCGCCCCTCGAAGTGCTTGCCGAGGCCGTAGCCCTTGATCGTCTTGGCGATGATGACGGTGGGCTGACCCTTGTGCTCCACGGCCGCCTTGTACGCGGCGTAGACCTTGCGGTAGTCGTGTCCGCCGCGCTTGAGGCCCCAGATCTTCTCGTCGGAGTAGTCCTTGACCAACGCGAGCGCGCGCTCGTCGCGACCGAAGAAGTTCTCGCGAACGTACGCACCGTTCTCGGTCTTGTAGGTCTGGTAGTCACCGTCGGGGGTGACGTTCATCAGGTTGAGCAGCGCGCCATCCGTGTCGCGTGAGAGCAGGTCGTCCCACTCGCGACCCCAAACGACCTTGATGACGTTCCAGCCGGCGCCGCGGAAGAAGCTCTCGAGCTCCTGGATGATCTTGCCGTTACCGCGCACCGGGCCGTCGAGGCGCTGGAGGTTGGCGTTGATGACGAAGGTCAGGTTGTCGAGGCCCTCGTTCGCCGCGACCTGCAGCTGTCCGCGGCTTTCGACCTCGTCCATTTCGCCGTCGCCAAGGAACGCCCAGACATGCCCGTCCGAGACATCCTTGATGCCGCGGTTGGTCAGGTACTTGTTCGTCATCGCCTGGTAGATCGCGTTGATCGGTCCGAGACCCATCGACACGGTCGGGAACTGCCAGAACTCCGGCATCAGGCGCGGGTGCGGGTACGACGGGATGCCGTTGGGCGCCGCGGACTTCTCCTGGCGGAAGCCGTCGAGCTGGGCCTCGGTCAGGCGGCCCTCGAGGAAGGCGCGCGCGTAGGTGCCGGGCGAGGCATGACCCTGGATGAAGATCTGGTCTCCGCCTGAGGGGTGGTCGTGGCCGCGGAAGAAGTGGTTGAACCCGACTTCGTAGAGCGCGGCCGACGAGGCGTAAGTGGAGATGTGCCCGCCAACGCCGATGCCGGGGCGCTGAGCGCGGTGCACGGTAACGGCGGCGTTCCAGCGGATCCAGGCGCGGTAGCGGCGCTCGATCTCTTCGTCACCGGGAAACTCGGGCTCGTTCTCGGGCGCGATGGTGTTGATGTAGTCCGTCGTCGGCACCATCGGGACGCCGAGGTGCAGATCATGCGACTTCTTCAGAAGGCTGAGCATCACCTCGCGTCCGCGGCCGTGGCCCTTCGCGTCGACGAGCTGCTGCAGGGATTCCTGCCACTCGGAAGTCTCTTCCGGGTCGCTGTCGGCGGCGTTCTGCGAGTAGGGATCCTGGTCGTGAACAGTCACACGTGACCTCTCTTCGTGCCGGCAGATCGTGCCGGGGGAGTCTTGGCAGCGGCGTCTCGGCTTGTGGGCCGGGCGGGAACGCACACCTCTCTCAGCCTAGTCAGTTCCCGGCATCCCGCGCCCGTCCCGCGGGACGTCGTGCTGCGCGGTCTGCGGCGATGGGAGGATGACGGCATGACTCTCGAGATCGGCGACCAGGCTCCGGACTTCACGCTTCTGACCCGGGCGGGCGAGCCGCTCACGCTCAGCGAGGCCTGGCGCGAGTCGCCGGTCGTGCTCGTGTTCTTCCCTCTGGCTTTCTCGGGGCGGTGCCAGGGCGAGCTGT
Organism: Microbacterium sp. C448; assembly: GCF_000582705.2. NCBI lineage: Bacteria > Bacillati > Actinomycetota > Actinomycetes > Micrococcales > Microbacteriaceae > Microbacterium > Microbacterium sp. C448. The sequence goes on along the minus strand of NZ_HG779635.1, from coordinate 3,690 downwards.
GCGAGATTCGCGACAACATCGCGGTTTTTGAGGATGCCTCGGTGCGCGTCATCGGGATCTCGGTCGACAGCCACCACGCGTTGCGTGCCTGGGCCGAGCAGCAGGGTTACGGCTTCGACCTGGTGTCGGACTTCTGGCCGCACGGCGAGGTCGCGCGGGCGTATGAGGTGTTCCTGGCGGATCGCGGCATCGCGACGCGGGCGAGCTTCTTGATCGACACGGAGGGTGTCGTGCGGTGGTCGGTCGTGAACGACCCGACGAGCCCGCGGCCGCTGTCGGCCTATCGCGAGGCGTTGGCCGCGTTGTGATCCTGGTTCGGGGTTGTGGGGGCTCGATCTTCTAGACTGGCCCATGAGGGCCTTTAGCTCAGCTGGTAGAGCGCCACGTTTACACCGTGGATGTCGTCGGTTCGATCCCGGCAGGGCCCACCTAGAAAACACAGGGATCCCGGGGTTTCATTCACTCTCAGGTTTCTTAGCGCGGTCCCCCCGCGGTCCCCTGGCACGGCTTTACCCGCCCCCGATGACGCACCGGGTCAGGACAGCGATGCCGCGGGCCCGGGACAGGCGTGTCAGAGCTGTGTCTCCTTCTGGGTGACGGGCGCTTCGGCTATCCAGCTGCGCAGCATGTTGAGCGCGTCCGCGGACGATGAGCCGGGTTCGGTGAGGTAGGTGGTGAGGCGGATATCGGGCGCCGAGGGAAGTGTGAGTGATTCGAACCCGAGGGTCATCTCGCCGACGACGGGGTGATTGATCCGTTTAGAACCGGTGGTGTGGGTGCGGACGGTGTGGCTGCCCCACCAGGTGCGAAATTCTGTGCTGCGCGTGGCGAGTTCGCCGACGAGGCCGGAGAGTGCCTTGTCAGAAGGGTCGTGCCCCGCGCGCAGGCGCAGTGAGGAGACCATCTCTCGGGCGATCGTCTCCCAGTCGGCGTAGAAGTCTCTGGATGCCGGGTCGAGGAACAGATACCGGGCAGAGTTCACTGGTGGCTGACCCTCGGGAAACATGAATGGCAGAAGAGCGCGAGCGAGCGCGTTGGCCGCCAACGGTGTGCCGAGGGTGGAGAGTGCGACTGTCGGCACGTCACGCATGGTGTCGATGAGTTGGACGATCCTCGGAGGCACTGGGGTCTCTCGTCTAGCGCGTGGTGCTCGGACGGGTCCGGTCGCTGCCCGGGCGAGGTCGAAAAGGTGCTGTTGTTCGGCGTCGTTGAGCTGGAAGGCGTTCACGAGCGCGTAGAGCACGCTCTCCGAGACGCCGCCGAGGTCGCCACGCTCCATCCGCGTGTAGTACGCCGTCGAGACGCCGGCAAGCTGCGCGACTTCTTCGCGACGCAGACCAGGTACGCGTCGCTCTCCTGCGAAGACGGTCAGACCGGCTTTCTCGGGGGTGATGCGTCCGCGGAGTGCGGTCAGGAATTCCTGAACCTCGTGCCTGGTGTTCATATGTCCGACGGTAGCCCGCGCTTCCGCGCCGCGGGAGTCCCTGTCATTCACCCCCAGCGCGGCAGTATCAATCACATTGTGGGGGTGAATGCTAGGGACTCTCACCTCGTTGTTGGCGGTGCTTAGCGTGGAGGCATGACCACTTCAACGATCACTCTGAACAACGGGGTCGAGATCCCCGCCATCGGCCTCGGTGTCTTCCAGACCCCGCCCGAGGAGACCGTCGCCGCTGTCGCGACCGCGCTCCGCACCGGATACCGCCACATCGACACCGCTGCCGCCTACGGAAACGAGAAAGAGGTCGGCCAGGGCATCCGCGAATCCGGCGTTCCCCGCGAAGACATCTTCATCGAGTCCAAAGTGTGGATCAGCGACTACGGCTACGACGAGACCCTCCACGCGTTCGAGAAGAGCGCCGCGAAGCTGGGCGTCGACCAGATCGACCTGTTCATCCTGCACCAGGCGCTACCGTCCGAGTTCGACAAGACCATCGCCGCGTACAAGGCGCTCGAGCAGCTCCTCTCCGATGGGAAGGTCCGCGCGATCGGTGTCAGCAACTTCATGCCCGAGCACCTGACCCCGCTGCTCGAGCAGACCGACATCGTGCCGGCGGTTAACCAGATCGAGCTGCACCCGTACTTCCAACAGAAGGAGCTTGTCGCGTTCCACCAGGAGCACGGCATCACTACCCAGGCGTGGTCGCCCATCGGCGGAATCACCTCCTACCGGGAATCCGCGAAGCGCAGCTTCGACGAGCCCGTCATCTTGACGATCGGTGAGAAGTACGGCAAGTCCGCCGCGCAGGTGATGCTCCGCTGGCATATCCAGAAGGGCGTGCAGGTCATCCCGAAATCGACCAAGGCGCACCGCATCGCGGAGAACTTCGACGTCTTCGACTTCGAACTCACCGCCGACGAGATCGCTCAGATCGACTCGCTCGACACCGGCGTCCGCGGTGGACCCGAGCCCGACTTCATCACCCTCGAAAACTTCGGAAAGCCGATCCCCGAGGCGTGATCCAGCTGCGGGCGCGGACGACCCGAACGTTCGCGCCCGCTTCGCCCGACCTGGTCGAGAAGGAACGAATGAATCGCCGCGACTTCCTCGCCGCCAGTGCTGTGCTCGGCGGCACAGTGCTCGCCTCCGTTCTTGCCGCCTGCACTCCGAATCGGGAGACCACCGTGACCACGCCGACCCCGACTGCAGAACCGACCGATGCTGCATCGTCGCCCGGTGCCGGGGGCCGGGTACTGCTGGCCTACTTCTCCCGCCCTGGCGAGAACTATTACTACGGCGACCGCATCGATCTTGAAGTCGGGAACACTCAGATTGTCGCGGAGATGATCGCCGCTGTGACCACTGTCGACGTTTATCGGATCGAAGCCTCCGATCCGTACCCGGACGACTACGAAGAGACCGTGCAACGGAACGTGCGGGAAGAGAACGACGACGCCCGCCCCACGATCGCGAACCCCCTTCCCGACGTCACCGGCTACGACGTCATTCTGCTCGGCAGTCCCGTGTGGAACGTGCAGACCCCGATGATCATGCGCACCTTCGTCGAAGGCGTCGACTTCGCCGGGAAGATCATCCACCCGTTCGTCACGTACGCCGTGAGCGGTATGGGACGCGTCGACAGCGACTACGCAGATCTCTGCCCCGATTCCACGATCGCCGAAGGCCTCGCCGTGCAGGGCGAGACCGCCGCACAAGCCCAACCCGACGTCGAAGCCTGGCTTCGACGCATCGGACTCTGAACGACCCACGGGAGAGAACCACCATGACCGATCACGCCCTCACCGTCCTCATCGTCGGAGCAACAGGGAGCATCGGGCAGCACGTCGTCGAACAAGCCGTCCAGGCCGGGCATCACACTAGAGCGCTCGTCCGCGACAGCAGCAGGGCCCGCGACCTCGCTTCCGGAGCCGCGGCAGTCATCGGAGACCTCACCGATGCCGGCACGCTCACTGAAGCCGTCGCCGACATAGACGCCGTTGTCTTCACTCACGGCAGCAGCAATGAGCCCGAGGCTGTCAACTACGGCGCAGTGCGCAATGTGCTCACCGCTCTGAATGGCCGCCCGGTCCGGATCGCGCTGATGACGACCATCGGAGTCACCGCTCGCCGGGAGACGTCCGAATGGAAGCGACGCGGCGAACGCCTCGTCCGCGCCAGCGGCAACACGTACACGATCGTTCGTCCCGGCTGGTTCGACTACTGTCCCGCGTCAAGTAGTTGGCAGGGAT
>NZ_HG779634.1:0-21428 GCF_000582705.2 Microbacterium sp. C448 | reverse complement strand
CCCCCGCCCCGAGCCGACGCCGGAGTCCTACGCTCCCGTTTCGGGGGATGGGGCCGCGCAGGCCACCGGCGCCTACCCGATCGGCTCGTATGCGGTGGACGACGCCGAGCCGTCCACGGGTGACACGGGCGTTGTCGACACCGGCGGCTGGAGCCCGACCCCGGCGTACGCGCGCGGAGCGACGGACACCGGCGCGCAGCCGGTGACGGATGCGGCACCCGCAGCGGCTTCGCGCCCCTTCTGGGCGCTGTCGCCGGTCGAGCGCGACGTGGTCGACGAGCGCACCGGGGCCGCGTTGTTCCGGATCGGGCCGACGGCGTGGGCACTCGTGATCGCGGATCGCGGATCGAGCTTCGTCGTGCAGCACGAGGACGGGCGCGTCGGCGTGCTCTACGACGTCTCGGGCGTCACCCGGGGCTGATCCGCCGGGTAGCCTGGGAGGATGCGCACGATCGACCTCCGCGGCACTGCCGCGAGCGATGCCGCGGCCCTCGTCCCGCGCGCGACCGAAGCACGCGACAACGCTTTGCGCGTCGCTGGCGAACTCGTCGCCGACGTCCGTGACCGCGGCGAAGCCGCCCTGCGCGAGCAGGCCGAGAAGTTCGATGGTGTCACCGGACACACGCTCCGGGTTCCGCGCGCCGATATCGACGCGGCGGTCGACGGACTCGATGCCGATGTGCGAGATGCGCTCGAACGCGCCATCGAGAACGTTCGGCGCGCGTCGGCGGCGCAGGTCCCGCCTCCGGTCGTCACCGAACTCGCTCCCGGGGCACGCGTCACCCAGCGCTGGCAGCCGGTCCGCCGCGTCGGCGTCTATGTGCCGGGCGGCAAGGCGGTTTATCCGTCCAGCGTCGTCATGAACGTCGTCCCCGCCCAGGTCGCCGGAGTCAGCGCCGTGGCGCTCGCTTCGCCCGCCCAACGCAGTGACGGCAAGGTGCACCCGACAATTCTTGCGGCGGCGGGTCTGCTCGGCGTGGATGAGGTCTACGCGATCGGTGGTGCGGGCGCGATCGCTGCGCTCGCCTACGGCGTTGCGGACATCGCTCTCGAACCGGTCGACGTGGTCACGGGCCCCGGCAACAACTACGTCGCCGCGGCGAAGCGTCACGTCGCGGGCGTCGTCGGTACCGACTCCGAGGCGGGTGCGACCGAGATCCTCGTGATCGCCGACGATTCGGCCGACGCGGCACTGGTTGCGGCTGATCTGGTCAGTCAGGCCGAGCACGACGAACAGGCCGGAGCAGTGCTCGTGACGGATTCGGCCGACCTGGCCGAGGCCGTCCGCGCGGCGGTGCAGGATGTCGCATCGCGCACGCGGCACGCGGAGCGGGTGCGTACGGCACTCGCGGGCACACAGTCCGCGATCGTGCTGGTGGACGATCTGGTTGCTGCGGTGGCGTTCAGCAACGCCTACGCTCCGGAGCACCTCGAGGTCCAGACGCGCGACCCCGAGGGGCTGTTGCCCGAGTTGACCAATGCGGGTGCGATCTTCCTGGGACCGAACTCGCCCGTGAGCCTTGGGGACTATCTCGCGGGAAGCAATCACGTTCTGCCCACCGGAGGTCAGGCGCGCTACGCGGCCGGGCTCGGAGCGCAGACGTTCTTGCGGGCGCAGCAGATCATCGCGTACGACCGTGATGCGCTGGCCGGCGTGGCCGACGCGATCGTCGCGCTGGCCGAAGCCGAGGCCCTGCCCGCGCACGGTGAGGCCGTGACCGCGCGCTTCGCGCCGGTCGCAGCAGACTCCGAAGCATCCACGATCTGAAGCTGCCATTCAACGACTCCGCCTTTAGCGAGGACCACGAGATATGCACTGCCCCTTCTGTCGGCATCCCGACTCTCGCGTGATCGATTCGCGCACGAGCGATGACGGGCTCTCGATTCGTCGTCGCCGGCAATGCCCCGAATGCGGTGGTCGATTTTCGACGATCGAGACCGCGAGCCTCAATGTCATCAAGCGGTCCGGGGTCATCGAGCCGTTCAGTCGCGAGAAGGTCATGTCGGGTGTGCGTAAGGCGTGCCAGGGTCGCCCCGTGACCGAGGCGGATCTCGCCATGCTCGCGCAGAAGGTCGAAGAAGCAGTGCGGCAGACGGGCGCGTCCCAGGTGGACACGAACGAGATCGGGCTGGCGATTCTGGGTCCGCTCCGAGCCCTCGACATGGTCGCCTATCTGCGGTTCGCGAGTGTTTATCAGGCCTTCGAGTCGCTCGACGATTTCGAGACGGCAATCGACGATCTGCGCGCGGATCGCGTCGCGGCTCCGGGGTTCGACGGCGACGTGCCTCGTGCGTGAGTCAGAGGGGGGCGGGATGTACCGCCTTCTTTTCTCCGTCGTGCTCTCGAGGTTCGACCCCGAGACGGCGCATCACCTCGGGATGCGGGTCGTGCGTGCCGCGGGTGTTACTCCGTTCTCCGCTCTGGTCCGCCGAGTGACACGCCCCGCGCCAACGCTTCGGACGCGAGCTCTCGGCATCGACTTTCCCTCGCCTTTCGGTGTCGCCGCCGGGTTCGACAAGGACGCGGTCGGGGTTCTCGGGCTCGGCGCGCTCGGCTTCGGGCATGTTGAGGTCGGCACACTGACGGCGATCCCGCAGGACGGCAACCCCCGCCCGCGCCTGTTTCGACTCATCCCGGATCGAGCTGTGATCAACCGCATGGGATTCAACAACGGGGGAGCGGATGCGGCAGCCGCTCGCATCGCGAAGCTCCGCCGGCGTCACGACCGACCGGTGATCGGCATCAACATCGGAAAGAGCCGAGTCGTCGATGTCGCGGATGCGACGGCCGATTATGTGCGCAGTGCGACGCGCCTGGCGCCGCTCGCCGACTACCTCGCCGTGAATGTCTCGTCGCCGAACACGCCGGGCCTGCGCACCCTGCAGGCCGTGGAGACGCTCGCGCCGTTGCTGCGCGCGGTCAAGGATGCGGCGGGCACCACACCGCTGCTCGTGAAGATCGCCCCGGACCTCGACGACGAAGAGGTGCGGGCGATCGCACTTCTCGCGGTCGAGCTCGGGCTCGACGGACTCATCGCCACCAACACGACGCTCTCGCGTGCGGGCCTCCGGACCGACCCCACTGTCGTCGAGGCTGCGGGCGCGGGCGGGCTCTCGGGGGCACCGTTGCGTGATCGCTCGCTCGAAGTACTTCGCGTCGTCCGAGCATCGGTCCCCGCCGAGTTCTGCGTGATCTCGGTCGGCGGCGTCGAGAGCGGCGCGGATGTGCGTGAGCGCTTGGACGCGGGGGCCACCCTCGTGCAGGGCTATACCGCGTTTCTTTACCGCGGCCCGTTCTGGGCCCGACAGATCAACCGCGCTCTCGCTCGCGGCTGATCGCCGCGCGAGAGCGGGGGCGGGTCAGGCGATGGGCTTGCCGCCGCGACGCACCTGCGGCTTCGGCAGACGCAGGAAGCGCATCTGCATCGAACGCATCGCCGCGTACCAGGCGGTGCCGCGCTCGAGCTTGTCGGCACCGAACTTGGTGCGGATGGCTCGCTTGGCGCGCCACCCCGTCAGAACCATGTCGAGGACGACGAGCAGGATGAAGCCCCACAGTGCGATGAAGGCGTAGTACTGGATGTAGGTGTTCTGGATGAAGGTCAGCAGGATGACGACGATCATGGCCGGCATCACGAACTCGGCGAGGTGCCATCCTCCGTCGACGTAGTCGCGCAGGAACTTGCGCTGCGGCCCCTTGTCGCGGGCGGGGAGGTAGCGTTCGTCTCCCTTGGCCATACCGGCGCGAGCCTGATCGCGCTTCGCCGCGAGTTCGGCGCGGGCACGCTGCTTGGCCTCTTTCGTGTCGGCCACGAGGGGGCGTCGACGCATCGCCTCACGCTCGGAGCGCGTCGGGGTGGCGCGCCCCTTTCCGGCACCGACCGCGGCGGAATCCTCGTCGCTCGGCACGGGGGCGGGGGAGTTGGCCACGATGTTTCCTTGCAGGTCGGCGGAGTTGTACTCGCCCATAAGATTACCCGCATGCACGCATCGGAAGTCCCCTCGTCCCCACTCCGTACCGCTGTCGAGGATGGAATCGCTCCGGCACTCGCCGACCTGGGCGCCCTCGTGCGTATTCCGGGCATCGCTTGGCCCGCGTTCGATCAGACCCAGCTCGAGCGGAGCGCGAGTGCGGTCGCGCGCCTCGCCGAGGACACGGGAGTGTTCGATGAGGTGCGGATCCTGCGCGCCGCCATCCCCGGAACGGATGAGGTAGGTCAGCCCGCAGTCCTGGCCGCGCGGGCAGCACGCGGGAATGCCCCGACGGTGCTTCTCTACGCCCACCACGACGTCCAGCCCCCGGGCGATGACGCGCTCTGGGACTCGCCGCCGTTCGAACCGACCGTTCGCGACGGACGCCTGTACGGGCGCGGCGCGGCCGACGACAAAGCCGGCATCATGGCGCACATCGCGGCGCTCCGGGCGCTGCGGGCGGGCACGGAGGGTGAGCTCGAGCTCGGTGTCGTCCTCTTCGTCGAGGGTGAGGAGGAGTACGGGTCCCGCTCCTTCGCACAGTTCCTCGCGGACAATCGCGATGCCCTCCGCGCGGACGTGATCGTGGTCGCCGATTCGGGAAACTGGGATTCCGACACTCCAGCACTGACCGTGTCACTGCGAGGCAACGCGCGGTTCACGATGCGCGTCCGAACCCTCGACCACGCTTCGCACTCCGGAATGTTCGGCGGAGCCGTGCCCGATGCGATGCTCGCCACGATCAAGCTGCTGTCGACGCTGTGGGATGCGGACGGCACGGTCGCCGTCGACGGGATGACGGTGCGTGAGGCGGACACGCCGGACTATTCCGAGAGCACTCTGCGTGAAGAGGCCGGACTTCTTCCGGGGGTCTCGCCGGCCGGTGCCGGAGACATCCTGTCGCGGATCTGGAATCGTCCCGCGATCACGGTCATCGGCACCGACTTCACGAGCGTCGAAGCGGCCTCGAACACCCTCTCGCCCGAGGTCTCGGTCGTGATCAGCGCCCGCGTGACACCGGGCCAGAAGGCCTCCGATGCCTATGCCGCTCTCGAGTCGCACCTGCGCGCGAACGCGCCGTTCGGGGCCGAGCTGACCTTCTCAGACGTCGACCTCGGGGACGGGTTCCTCGTCGATACGTCCGGGTGGGCCGTCGCGGCGGTGCGGGATGCTTTCGCCGAGGGATACGGCGTCGACCCCGTCGACATCGGGGTGGGCGGCAGTATCCCGTTCATCTCGGATCTTGTCCGCGAGTTCCCCGAAGCGCAGATCCTCGTCACCGGGGTCGAGGACCCGCATTCGCGGGCGCACAGCCCGAACGAATCCCTGCATCTGGAGACGTTCCGCCACGCGATCTTGAGCGAAGCGTTGCTGTTGCGCGCCCTCGATGACCGAGGCCGCGGGTAGACTCGGCGCAGGAGGACTGACAATGACAGACACCACGATCGTTCCCAACGAAACGACCACCGAGGCCCGCCCGCACGGCGTCAATCTCACCGAGGCCGCGGCCTTGAAGGTCAAGAGCCTGCTCGAGCAGGAAGGTCGCGACGACCTGCGTCTTCGCGTTGCCGTTCAGCCCGGCGGATGCTCCGGACTCATCTACCAGCTCTACTTCGACGAGCGCTATCTCGACGGCGACGAGACCGTCGACTTCGATGGCGTCGAGGTCATCGTCGACAACATGAGCGTCCCGTATCTCGATGGCGCAGCCATCGATTTCAAAGACACGATCTCGGAGCAGGGCTTCACGATCGACAACCCCAATGCTGCGGGCAGTTGCGCCTGCGGTGACAGCTTCCACTAGCCTCACGAGCGCATCACGATCGGTGCGCGCGCTGGGTGAGTGTCCTGAATCGCATGTGAGCTTGCCCTAGACTTGGGCGAATCACACCCGCGTCCGAAAGGTGAATCGTGCGCCCCAAACGCCGCCTCCGCTGGGCCGCTATCCCGGTCGGGATTACGGCAGCATTCCTCCTTGCAGGATGTACGACTACCCAGTTGAACGGGTATCTCCCGGGCTTCACGGACGATGGCGTGCAGGCGACGGACCGCACCGAGATGGTGTCGGGTCTCTGGGTCAACTCCTGGATCGTCCTGCTCGTCGTGGGTGTGATCACGTGGGGCCTGACGCTCTTCGCGATGGTCGCCTACCGGCGCCGCAAGGGCCAGACCGGCCTGCCGGTCCAGCTTCGGTACAACATGCCGATCGAGATCTTCTACACGCTCGTTCCGTTCGTTCTCGTCCTGGGCCTGTTCGCGTTCACCGCGCGGGACCAGACGATCCTCGAGACGCAGTACGAAGATCCGGATGTCTCGATTTCTGCCATCGGCAAGCAGTGGGCCTGGGACTTCCAGTACAACGGCGAAGAAGAAGACAACTCGGACGCCGTATGGACTCAGGGTGTCCAAGCGGTCCCCGCGGCGAACGGCGACGTGGATCAGGCAGCGCTGCCGACCCTGGTTCTCCCCGTGAACAAGACGGTGCAGATCGAGCTTCTCTCGCGTGACGTCATCCACTCCTTCTGGGTCATCGACTTCTTGTACAAGAAGGACATGTATCCCGGGCATGAGAACTACTGGTCCTTCACACCGACACGTGAGGGCACCTTCGCCGGTAAGTGCGCCGAGCTCTGCGGCGAGTATCACTCGGCCATGCTCTTCAACGTCGAGGTCGTCAGCGAAGACGAGTACGAGGACTACGTCGACTCCCTCCGCGCGGCGGGTCAGACCGGTGACATCACCACCGACTACGACCGCAACAGCAACCTGCCCGGCACGGGTGGAAATACAGCCGACGTCGTCGGCACCGAGGAAGGCTGATCACCGTGGCCACGACTCTCCCACTCCAGGAGGCCGGACGAGCGACGACTCTCCCGCCGCGCCAAGCGGCGCTGCTGAGCTCGTCGCGCGTGGAGCAGAAGGGCAACATCGTCGTCAAGTGGATCACCTCCACTGACCACAAGACCATCGGGTACATGTACCTGATCGCCTCGTTCATCTTCTTCCTCCTCGGCGGCGTGATGGCTCTCATCATCCGTGCCGAGTTGTTCGCGCCGGGTATGCAGGTCATCCCGACCAAGGAGCAGTACAACCAGCTGTTCACGATGCACGGCACGATCATGCTGCTGATGTTCGCGACGCCGCTCTTCGCAGGCTTCGCGAACGTCATCATGCCCCTTCAGATCGGCGCGCCCGACGTCGCGTTCCCGCGTCTGAACGCGTTCGCGTTCTGGCTCTTCCTCTTCGGCTCCACCATCGCGGTGTCGGGCTTCCTCACCCCGCAGGGCGCCGCATCGTTCGGATGGTTCGCCTATCAACCACTCGCGAGCGCGACGTTCTCGCCAGGGGTGGGGGGTAATCTCTGGATGCTCGGGCTGGGAATGAGTGGCTTTGGCACCATTCTCGGCGCGGTGAACTTCATCACGACCATCATCACGATGCGCGCACCGGGCATGACGATGTGGCGCATGCCGATCTTCACCTGGAACACCCTCGTCACGAGCCTGCTCGTTCTGATGGCCTTCCCGGTTCTTGCCGCCGCGATCCTGGCCGCCGCCGCCGACCGTGTGCTCGGCGCTCACATCTACGACCCGGCGAACGGTGGCGTGCTGTTGTGGCAGCACCTGTTCTGGTTCTTCGGTCACCCCGAGGTGTACATCATCGCGCTGCCGTTCTTCGGAATCGTGTCCGAGATCTTCCCGGTCTTCTCGCGCAAGCCGATCTTCGGCTACAAGACCCTCGTCTACGCGACCATCGCCATCGCCGCGCTGTCGGTGGCGGTGTGGGCGCACCACATGTATGTCACCGGCTCGGTCCTACTCCCGTTCTTCGCGTTGATGACGATGTTGATCGCGGTTCCCACGGGTGTGAAGATCTTCAACTGGATCGGCACCATGTGGCGCGGCTCGGTGACCTTTGAGACGCCGATGGTCTTCGCGCTCGGATTCCTCATAACGTTCGTCTTCGGTGGTCTCACCGGCGTCATCCTCGCGTCGCCGCCGCTTGACTTCGCCCTGTCGGATTCGTACTTTGTCGTCGCGCACTTCCACTACGTGGTGTTCGGCACGGTCGTGTTCGCGATGTTCGCAGGCTTCTACTTCTGGTGGCCGAAGTTCACGGGGCGGATGCTGAACGAGCGCCTGGGATACGTGCATTTCTGGCTGCTGTTCATCGGGTTCCACATGACCTTCCTCATCCAGCACTGGCTGGGTGTCGACGGCATGGTCCGGCGATACGCGGACTACTCCGAGGCCGACGGGTGGACCTGGCAGAACCAGGTCTCGACGATCGGTGCAATGATTCTGGCTGTCTCGATGTTGCCGTTCCTCCTCAACGTGTGGATCACGGCGCGCAAGGCCCCCAAGGTCACCGTCAACGACCCGTGGGGTTATGGCGCATCGCTCGAGTGGGCGACCTCGTGCCCGCCGCCGCGCCACAATTTCACGTCGATTCCGCGCATCCGGAGCGAGCGCCCCGCATTCGACCTCAACCACCCCGAGGCCGGCCTCCCGGTCGGTGTCGGTCCCGCCAAGGATGCCCCCGATGCTCCGACGGTCGATCTTGCGGCCGGAGAGGTGAAGTAACGTGCGTTCGAATGTCGGACTGTGGTGGCTGCTGTCGGCCTTCTTCCTCCTCATCGGTGTGGTCTACACCGTGTGGAACATCGTCGCTTACCCCGACCGCAACTGGTACAACGCGATCGAGTGGGTCGGGTCGGTAGCCCTCGTCTTCAGCGCGTTGATGGCCGCACTCGTCGCCTGGTACTTGCAGCGCGTCCACAAGTCGCAGGGCGGCGAGTTGCCCGAAGACATCCTGACCTCGGATGTCGACGACGGAGACCCCGAGCTCGGTGAGTTCAGCCCCTGGTCCTGGTGGCCGATCGTGCTCGCATTCTCCGCAGGCGTCGCGATCATCGGCCTTGCCGTGGGCTCGTGGCTGGTGCCGATCGGGTTCGCCATCTTCCTTGTCGCGATCGTCGGTTGGGTCTACGAGTACTACCGAGGCTATTTCGCCCATTGATGGCGCTCTCACTGAGCGCGGCCGTCCTCTCTGACATCGGACCTCGTCGGTCCGGCAACGAGGACGCTGCGTTCGTGGCGCCTTACGCGGCGGCGGTTGCGGACGGCGTCGGCGGCGGCCCCGCGGGCGACATTGCGGCGGCGGTCGTCATCCATCGGGTTGCGTCGTCGTCCCGTGCCGTCGAGTCGGTGGCGCGGGTGCGCAGCCTGTTGGGTCGGTCTAACGGAGACCTCGGAGCGCGGGTGCGCGAGGAGCCCTCCGTCGCCGGCATGGCGACCACGTTTACGGGTCTGTTCCTGTCCGGCACCGAACTCTTCCTCGCTCACGTGGGCGACTCACGCGGGTATCTCCTTCGTGGCGGAGTCCTGTCACGTCAGACGCGGGACGACTCGTGGGTCCAGCACCTTGTGGACACCGGCGCCATCTCGGCCCGGGATGCACTTCGTCACCCGCGGCGGAATATCGTCACGGCTTCCTTTCAGGGCGACCCGCGCGACGGCGACGCGCTGACGGTGACCCGGCTAGAGCCGCGCGCCGGAGATCGGTGGCTGCTGTGCAGCGACGGCATCTCGGACTATCTGCCCCACGATGTCCTGAACGATGTGCTGAGCGCGCATACGGCCGCCGACACGGCCGCAAACGCTCTCGTTGCGATGGCCATCGAGGCAGGAACCCACGACAACGTCACGGCGGTCGTATGCGATCTCGTTGACGGTGAAGTTCTTGACGGGCGGCCGCTTTTCGCCGGCGCGGCGGCTGACCATTTCGCCGAGGACGTTGCCATCGCCTGACTCCGCTCCTCGCGACGAGTCTGGATCAGCCGCGCCTCACGACCATGGTGAGCGGGTCGAACGTGCGGGGCAGCGGGCCTTCATCGTTCTCCGTCGGCTGCCCCTCGCGCACCCAGTACTCGTATCCGCCGATCATCTCCCGGACGGAGTAGCCCAGCTGGGCAAACGCGAGCGCACCCTTGCTGCCGGCGTTGCATCCGGGACTCCAGCAGTAGACCACGACCGGGACGGCCGGATCGAACTCGGCGATGCGTTCGGGGATGTCGCGATACGGCACGTGTACGGCGCCGACGATCCGGCCCTGGGCCCAGGCCTCGTCCCCGCGGACATCGACGAGGACCACATCTTCACCGGCACGCTGGGCGGCGTACACATCGGAAGGGTCCGTCTCATGGGCAAGTCGAGCGGAGAAGTACGTGATCGCGTCGGTCATCCCTCGACCGTACGGCGAGCACAGCGGCGGAGTGAGACGCGCAGCTGCCAACTGACGCAGGAAGTCCGCCGAAGCGGCGGCAAGAGTGTCGAAAGCGCGAATGCCCCGGCACACCCGCGAAGGGCGGTGCCGGGGCATCCGTGATTCGGACTCTCGTCCTACTTTTTCTTGCCGTCGTCTTCGGGCTCGTCGGGTGCCACGATCGTCGTCGGACGAACCGCGGTCTCGGGCACGTTCCCCGTGGTGTCGGGGTGCAGAGGCGCATCCGGGTGTCCGGCGCGCTCGTGAGCGCCCTGGATCTCCGCCATCTCTTCGTCCTCGATGTGGCCGAGCGCGTGGTGCTGGTGCGCAACCGCCGCGTCAATCTCGGACTGCGTGAGGGGCGCGAAGCGGTCCTCGAAGAACCACCGCGAGACCGCGGAGCGCATGTTCTCGTGCCAGGGAATCTGTCCGCGCGAATTCGGGCGCACGACCAACGGCTCGAACGTCTCGTGCGAGGTGAGCTTCCAGCGCTCGTACTCGTCGACGGGCTGGTGCACCTCGATGAACTCGCCGCCGGGCAACCGCACGATGCGACCCGACTCGTAGCCGTGTAGCGCGATCTCGCGGTCCTTACGCTGAAGCGCGATGCAGATGCGCTTCGTGACGAAGTAGGCGATGATCGGGCCGACGATCAGCAGAGCCTGGAGGGTGTGGATGACGCCTTCCATCGAGACCCAGAAGTGGGTGGCGATGATGTCGGACGATGCCGCGGCCCACAGGACCGCGTAGAACGTCACGCCGGCCGCACCGATCGCCGTGCGTGTCGCCGCGTTGCGGGGACGCTGGGCGATGTGGTGCTCGCGCTTGTCGCCCGTGACCCACGCCTCGATGAAGGGGTAGATCAGGACGAGCAGGATGAAGATCCCGATCACGGCCAGCGGCAGGATGATGTTCCACGACCAGGTGTGGCCCAAGAAGACCGACTCGAGGTGCGGGGGAACGAGGCGCAGACCGCCGTCCGCGAATCCGATGTACCAGTCGGGCTGGGTACCGGCGGAAACGGGGGAGGGGTCGTAGGGACCGTAGTTCCAGATCGGGTTGATCTGCACGAACGACGCGATCAAGACGATCACACCGAACGTGATGAAGAAGAACCCACCCATCTTCGACATGTAGACGGGGACCATCGGGTAACCGACAACGTTCTCGTTCGTGCGACCCGGGCCCGCGAACTGCGTGTGCTTGTTGATGATCATCAAGAGCAGGTGGACGGCGATCAAGGCCACCACGAGCGCCGGCAAGATCAAGATGTGCAGCACGTATAGGCGTCCGACGATCGCGGTTCCGGGGAACTCGCCGCCGAACAGCAGGAACGACGTCCACGTGCCGATCAGGGGGATGCCCTTGATCATGCCGTCGATGATGCGCAGACCGTTGCCCGAGAGCAGGTCATCCGGGAGGGAGTATCCCGTGAAGCCCTCGGCCATAGCCAGGATGAAGAGGATGAATCCGACGACCCAGTTCAGCTCGCGCGGCTTGCGGAATGCGCCCGTGAAGAACACGCGGAGCATGTGCACGCCGATACCGGCCACGAAGACCAGCGCGGCCCAGTGGTGGATCTGGCGGACGAGCAGACCGCCACGCAGGTCGAACGAGATGGCCAGCGTGGATTCCATCGCCGCGGACATGGGGATGCCCCGCATCGGAGCCCAGGCCCCGGTGTAGTGCGTCTCGACCATCGATGCGTCGAAGAAGAACGTCAGGAAAGTCCCCGACAGGAGGACGACGACGAAGCTCCAGAGGGCAATCTCACCGAGCATGAACGACCAGTGGTCGGGGAAGATCTTTCGGCTGAGCTCTTTGACCAGTCCCGACGCGCTCGTGCGCTCGTCGATGTAGTTGGCCGCTCCGCCGACGAAACGTCCGCCGAGGGGGGCCTTCTTTTCCTCAGTTGCGGTTGAGGTACTCAATGGCGCTCCCAGAAGCTCGGGCCGACGGGTTCATGGAAGTCGCTCTGTGCGATGAGGTAGCCCTCGTCGTCCACCGCGATCGGCAGCTGCGGCAGAGGACGGGCGGCCGGTCCGAAGATGACCGCGGCGCCGTTGGCCACATCGAACTGCGACTGGTGGCAGGGGCAGAGCAGGTGGTGAGTGTGCTGTTCGTACAGCGCGACGGGGCATCCGACGTGTGTGCAGACCTTCGAGTACGCGACGATGCCGTCGTACGACCACGACGCGCGCTCGGCGGTCTCGGTGAGCTCTTCGGGCTCCATGCGCATCAGCAGCACGATCGCCTTGGCCTTCTCTTCGAGGTAGCCCTCGTCGTGCCCCAGCTCTGCGAGCGGCTCGGGGATCACGTGGAAAGCAGAGCCGAGCGTGACATCGGAAGCCTTGATGGGAACGCCGGAGGGGTCGCGGGCAAGGCGCATGCCCGGTTCCCACATCGTGTGGCTCAGGAGCTCGACGGGGTTCTCGCCCTCGGGTGCCAGTCCGCGGAAGAGGACGATGCCCGGTGCGACCGAGGCGATCAGGGCGCCGATGAGGGAGTTGCGAATCATCGTGCGGCGTCCGAATCCGGACTCCTCGTTCGCGACCGTGAGTGCCTGGACGGCCGCCGCGCGCGTCGATTCCTTGCCACGCGTCAGATGGCGCGCCTCGATGTGCTCCGTATCGGACATGACGGCCTTGGACCAGTGGATGGCCCCGATGCCGATGGCCAGCAAAGCGAGCGCGATGCCGATGCCGATGAAGAGGTTGTTGTTGCGGATCGCGACGACCGTGCCGTCCTCGATCGGAAACAGCATGTAGGCCGCGACGGCCCAGATGCTGCCGGCGATCGACAGATAGAACAGCGAGTAGACGGTGCGTACGGCTTGCCGCATCTTCGCGGGATCCTGGTCCGTCACGCGCGCGCGGTGCGGCGGGAGGCCCGGGTTGCGTACGGGATCGCTCACGGCAACCGCGAGCCCCGCCGGAGGTTGGGGCCCCCGATCGTGCTCCGCTGCCTCGATCTCGTTTGCCATGCTGCTCCTCGTGCTAAAAGTTCTCGATGCGTGCGCGAGTCAGTTGGACTTCGCGGTGATCCACACGGTCAGCGCGACGAGTCCGCCGATCCCGAAGATCCAGATGAACAGGCCCTCAGAAACCGGACCCAGCGAGCCGAGCGTCAGTCCGCCGGCACCCGCGTTGTCTTCCATCCACAGCAGAGCCGAGATGATGTCGCGCTTGTCATCGGGCGAGAGGTTCATGTCGTTGAACACCGGCATGTTCTGGGGGCCGGTGACCATGGCCGCGTAGATGTGGCGCGGGTCGACACCGTCGAGCGAGGGCGCGTACTTGCCCTCGGTCAGCGCGCCACCGGCTGCGGCAACGTTGTGGCACATGGCGCAGTTGACGCGGAAAAGCTCGGCGCCGTGTGCGACATCGCCCTCGCCATCCAGGACACGCCCGGTAGCGATCTCGGGCCCGGGGGCAACCGACTGGACGTACGCGGACATTGCGGCGATCTGGTCTTCGGTGAACTGAACCGGCTTCTGCGGGGCCTGCGGTCCCTGCATCTGCAGCGGCATACGACCCGTGGCGACCTGGAAGTCGACGGCCATGGCGCCGACGCCATACAGGCTCGGTCCGTTTTCCGTACCCTGCAGGTCAAGACCGTGGCAGGTGGCGCAGTTGGCTTGGAACAGCTTCTTGCCGTCTTCGACGGTGAGCGTTTGTGTGGCGGCCGTATCGGTCGTCGACGCCATGGCGGCGGATGCACCGGCGTACAGCCCGCCGGTCAGAACGAGACCCAGTCCGATCAGGCCGGCAGCGGCCAGCGGGCTGCGCCGACCGGAACGACGCTTCTTCTCACGAGGCATTCGGGTGTGGCTCCGCTCTATTTCAGGAAGTAGATCACGAGGAACAGGGCGACCCACACGACGTCGACGAAGTGCCAGTAGTACGACACGACGATCGCGCTCGTGGCCTCTTTGTGGCCGAAATTTTTGACCGCGTAGGCGCGGCCGATCACGAGCAGGAAGGCGACGAGCCCACCCGTCACGTGCAGGGCGTGGAAGCCGGTGGTGAGGTAGAACGCCGACGCGTAAGAGTTCGCCTCGATCGGCATCCCCTCCGCGACGAGCTGCGCGTATTCCCACACCTGGCCCGACACGAAGATGGCGCCGAGGGCGAAGGTGAGGAAGAACCACTCGACCATTCCCCAGCGCTGCCAGAACGTGTTCTTCTTCACCGTGTACGGCTGGTTGCGCTCAGCGGCGAACACACCCATCTGGCATGTCACGGAGGACAGCACCAGGATGATCGTGTTGCCGAGCGCGAACGGCACGTTCAGCAATGAGGACTCTTCGGCCCACAGCTCGGGAGAGGTGTTCCGAAGGGTGAAGTAGATCGCGAAGAGCCCGGCGAAGAACATGACCTCGCTACCGAGCCACACGATCGTGCCAACGGCGACAGGATCCGGACGTTTGATCGTCCTCACTGCCGGGGCATATGTCGCAGAGGTGGTCACAGGTCCATTATGTCCGATCGTGAGGGCGAAGGATCGCACGCGCACCCTTTCGATAGCCCCGATCGAGACTTAGGATCTCCTAAGAAAGCACGTGGCGCGGGCTGTGTGAATGGTCAGCGCGGCCCATCGTTAGGATCGCAGTCATGACGGATGCGACGACTTGGCCCGACCTCATCTCGGCGCTGCTGGCCGGACGTGACCTCAGTGTGTCGGAGGCCACCTGGGCCATGGGACGGGTGATGGCGGGCGAGGCGAGCCCCTCGCAGCTCGCGGGGTTTCTCGTCGCCCTCCGAGCAAAGGGCGAGACGGTCGACGAGGTCGTCGGGTTCCGCGACGCGGTTCTCGACGCGGCGATGCCTCTCGAGATCAATTCGGACGCCCTCGACATCGTGGGCACGGGTGGAGATCGTTTCGGAACCGTTAACGTTTCGACGATGGCATCGATCGTGGCTGCCGCATCCGGAGTCCCGGTCATCAAGCACGGCAACCGCGCCGCGAGCTCTTCCTCCGGTTCGTCGGATGTGCTCGGCGCGCTGGGTGTGTCGCTGACCCTCGCGCCCGAGGCCGTCGCCGAAACCCTGCGGCGAGCCGGGATCACCTTCGTCTTCGCCTCGGCATTCCACCCCGGCTTTCGGCACGCGGGACCGACGCGAGCCGAACTCGGCGTGCCGACCGTGTTCAACATCTTGGGTCCGCTCTGCAACCCGGCGCGGGCCGAGGCGAACGCCGTCGGCGTCGCGCAGTTGGATCGCGTGCCCCTCATCACGGGTGTGTTCCAGACCCGCGGAGCGACTGCTCTCGTCTTCCGCGGCGATGACGGGCTGGACGAACTCACCACGACGGGCCACAGCCGCATCTGGGAGGTCAGCCGGGGAGATATCCACGAACACGATCTCGATCCGCGCGATCTCGGCATCCCGCGTGCGGCGATCGCGGACTTGAAAGGTGGCGACCCTGCGCACAACGCGGAGGTCGTGCACCGAGTCCTTGCGGGGGAGGAGGGCCCCGTTCGCGACATCGTCCTCCTCAACGCGGCAGCCGGTCTGGTGTCGTACCGCCTATCGCACGACTCGGCTCAGGTTCAGCGCCCGATCGTCGAGAGACTCGCCGAGGAGCGGGAACGCGCGGCATCCGCTATCGATTCGGGTGCGGCCCGGGATCTGCTCGCGCGCTGGGGCGAGGTTTCGCGCGAACTCAGCTGAGGCCTTCGGGGGTGTCGGGGGCTCGGCGTAGGGTGATCGCGTGGATCCCGTAGCCGCCCTCAACGAGATCGCGACGCTGCTCGAGCGAGAGCGAGCATCGCGATACCGCTCCAAGGCTTTTCGTTCTGCCGCGGAGGCTGCGGCGGATCTTTCGGATGAGATCCTGCGGGATCCGACGCGTCTGCGGCGGATCGCGGGCATCGGCGATTCGTCTCTCGCCGTCATCGGTCAGGCCATGGCTGGCCAGGTCCCGGACTATCTTCTCGAGTTGCGCTCCCGCTACGACGTCCCCACCGTGGGAGAGGTGCGCGCCGCGCTGAAGGGTGATCTGCATGCGCACAGCGACTGGTCGGATGGTTTGGCTTCGATCGATCTGATGGTGCAGGCCGCGCGCGACCTGGGGCACGAGTACCTGGCGTTGACCGATCACTCACCCCGACTGCGTGTGGCGAACGGCCTCTCACCCGGACGACTGCGCGAACAGCTGGCAGTTGTCGCCGGGATGTCGGGCGAGGGGTTCACGCTCTTGTCGGGCATCGAAGTCGACATCTTCGACGATGGCGCACTCGACCAAGAGCCCGCGCTGCTCGACGAGCTCGACATCGTGGTCGCTTCGGCTCATTCGAAGCTGCGGATGGAGTCGCCGGCGATGACTCGACGACTGGTGGCGGCGGCATCCGATCCTCGCGTCGACGTGCTTGGCCACGTCACCGGGCGGCTCGTCGAGGGCGCACGAGGAACCCGACCGCCCTCGACATTCGATGCCCGTGCGGTGTTCGAGGCGTGCGCCGCGAGCGGCGTTGCCGTCGAGATCAACTCCCGTCCTGAGCGCCAGGATCCGCCCGATGACCTGTTGGCACTCGCGCTGGAAATCGGATGCCTGTTCTCGATCGACTCGGACGCTCATGCGCCCGGTCAACTGTCGCTGCTCGATTACGGTGCCGCACGTGCCGAGGCGGCGGGGGTTCCGGCCGAGCGCATCGTCACGACGTGGCCCCTCGCGCGCCTCCGCGAGTGGACGGGACGGGCACGTTAGATGCCCGGGCCGCGCTGCCTAGACTGAGTCGGTGACAGGTCTGATTCGATGACGGGGCCCGCCGCCTCATCTGCCCGGCGCGCTTTTCCGTGGCTCGTCGTCGTCGGAATCCTGGTCGCGGCGCTGAGCCTGCGGGGGCCGATCATCGCCCCGACACCTGTGCTGCGCGACATCCAGGACGATCTCGGGATCGGCGCGGCGAGCGCGGGGCTGCTCACGACGGTGCCTGTCCTGATGTTCGCCCTGTTGACACCCGTCGCGGCCCTCGTCATCCGCCGGGCGGGCGCGGAACTCGCCCTACTGCTGACCCTCGTCGGAGTGATGCTGGGGACGCTCGTGCGTGCGATTCCGGGTTTCGGGTGGATGCTGGCCGGGTCGCTCGTCATCGGCGCCGCGATTACGGTCGGAAACGTCGTGGTGCCCGTCATCATCCGTCGCGATGTGCCGCCCACGCAGGTGAGTGCTGTAACGGCGGCGTACGTCGCGATGTTGAACGCCGGATCGCTGCTGACTGCTCTGGCGACGGCGCCGCTGGCGGGCGTGCTCGGCTGGCCGCTGGCGCTCCTCGCTTGGATCGTGGTGACCGTCTCCGGAATCCTGCTCTGGGCGGTGCACCTGCGGCGGGCTCGCGGCGCGGACGCCGGCTATTCGGGAGAACCTTGGGCTGGCGCCGCCAATCGGACCCAGGGTCGCGCTTCCGATATCGAGACGTTGACGGGACCACTCCCCGTGCCAGGAGGGCGCCGAAGCGGCATCCTCCGTCGTCCGATCGTGTGGCTGCTGGCCTTCACGTTCGCCTGCCAGGCAGCCATCTACTACGGCCTGACGACGTGGCTGCCGACGATTCTGGGCGACGAACTCGGGGTTGATCGGACGACGGCCGGCACTCTGGCATCCGTGTTCCAGGGCGTGGCAATCGCCGGCGCGTTCGTCGTTCCCCTGTTGGCGCGACGCTTCGCGCCGATCGTGCCCGCGCTCGTGATCTGCGCCTGCTGGCTGGCTCTGACCGTCGGGATGCCGGTCGCGCCCGCGCAGTTCATCCTGTGGGCGTCCCTCGGCGCGATCGCGCATGCCGGAGGTTTCGTCGTGATCTTCTCGACACTCGTCGCGGTCGCGCGCTCGGATGCCGAGGCAGCCGGGATGTCCGCTTTCGTTCAGGGCGCGGGCTACACCGTCGCGGCTCTTGCGGCGCCGGTCATGGGTGCTCTGCACGAGGTCAATGACGGGTGGACGGGCGCGCTCGTGCTGCTTCTCGTGTTGTCGATCGCGTACGGGGTTCTGATGCTCGCCGCGATGTCGCGGCTACCGAGTGGGCGCGCTTCCTGAATCGGTGATCGCGGTGATCGCCGCGAGCGCGCGGTCCATCGCGGTTCCCAGTGCCCATTTTTCGGCGAGCGCGAGTGTCTCGGTGCGTTGCTCCTCGGTCGGGGACGTCAGTTCGCCGCCTGATTCGGGCAGATCGTCGTCCAGATCGAGGTCGCGCACCACTCCGACGACCTGCGGAGCCACGGCCAGGTAGGGAAGCGCTGCGAGGAGCTTGGCCCGGACACCGGCCGACATTCCCTCACCCGCTTCCGCCGCGGCGAGGATTCCCGCGAGGTCGCCGTGCGCGGCGATCAGCGTCGCCGCTGTCTTCTCGCCGACGCCGGGGACCCCGGGCAACCCATCCGAGGCATCCCCTTTCATGACCGCGAAATCGGCGTACTGCTCCGGAAGAACGCCGTACTTTTTGACGACGATGGCGTCGGTCACGACCTCGAGGTTGCTCATGCCGCGTGCGGTATAGATCACCCGGACGTCGGATGCATCGTCGACGAGCTGGAAGAGGTCGCGGTCACCGGTCACGATGTCTACGGGCATGGTCGCCTGGGTCGCGAGGGAACCGATGATGTCGTCGGCCTCGTGGTCGGCGCGGCCGACGATCGGGATGTTGAGGGCTCCGAGTGCGCGGCGGATGAGTGGTATCTGAGCCTCGAGCGGGTCGGGCACTTCTTCGACATCGGCGCCGCCCGGGACGATCTGAACGACGCGATGCGCTTTGTAGCTCGGGATCAGATCAACTCGCCACTGCGGACGCCAGTCATCATCCCAGCACGCGATCAGATGCGTCGGCCGATACGTCGTGACGAGCTTGCCGATCATGTCGAGCAGCCCGCGGACGGCGTTTACGGGCGTTCCGTCGGGCGCCTTGACCGTATCGGGCACGCCGTAGAAGGCGCGAAAATACAGCGAGGCGGTGTCGAGCAACATCAGGCGCTGGGTCACGTCCTCAGTCTGGCAGTCAGGCCGCGCGGGCGTACTCCCGGGTTAGCGTGGAGGAATGCGACCGGAGGTGCCGAAGCCCGTGACCACGATCACCGATACGCGATCGATGCGGCCTCTGCGTCGCGGGATGATCGCTGTTGCTTTCGTCACGATGAGCACACTTGCGCTCGCCGGATGTGTTGCCGGACCGCCCGCACGGTCGACCCCCTCGGTCGCGGCTACGCCGAGTGCTACCGCCGCCGAGCCGGCGGGCCCACGAGACGTCGTCACGGGGCTTGCGGCGCCCTGGTCGGTCGCGCTCATCGGCGACTCTGCGCTCGTTTCGGAACGAGATTCGGCTCGGATTCTCGAGTTCACTCCCGGCGGAGACATCCGGGAAATCGGCGTGATCGAAGGCGTCGTGAGCGGAGGCGAGGGCGGCCTGTTGGGTCTCGCCATGGCTCCCGACGAGAGCGCGCTGTACGCGTACTCGACCGCGGAGGACGGGAACCGCGTACAGCGGTTTGCGCTGCAGGGCGAGCCCGGTTCGCTGAGCCTCGGCACCCCAGATGTCGTCATCGACGGGCTCCCGAAGGCCGGGGTCCACAACGGCGGCCGGATCGCCTTCGGACCGGACGGCGCTCTCTACATCACGACCGGGGATGCCGGAGTGCCCCGATCGGCACAAGACCCGGACAGCCTCGCGGGCAAGATCCTGCGCCTCGATCCCGACGGGGGAGTTCCCACCGACAACCCGTTCGCCGGGTCGCCGGTCTACAGTCTCGGACACCGCAACGTTCAAGGACTGGGATGGGCGGCCGACGGGCGGATGTTCGCCAGCGAGTTCGGGCAGGACACCGTCGATGAGCTGAACCTGATCGAGCCGGGGGCGAACTACGGATGGCCGGACGTCGAGGGAGCGGGCGGCGCGGATCGGGGCTTCGTGGATCCTGTTCAGGAGTGGCCTACGGATGCCGCGAGTCCCAGCGGACTCGCGGTGATCGACGACTCGATCTACATCGCGAACCTGCGCGGCCGTTCGCTGCGGGTCGTGCCGCTCG
The DNA here is from genome assembly GCF_000582705.2 of Microbacterium sp. C448. Lineage (NCBI taxonomy): Bacteria > Bacillati > Actinomycetota > Actinomycetes > Micrococcales > Microbacteriaceae > Microbacterium > Microbacterium sp. C448. The sequence continues at coordinate 1,179 of NZ_HG779634.1, read as the reverse complement.
ACGACCTGAGCGCGTCGACCGTGCATCTCGCGGGGACGTACGGGCGTCTGCGCTCGGTGCTGGAGGGCCCCAACGGCGAACTCTGGATCGTCACGAACAACACCGACGGACGGGGTGACCCGGCGGACGGGGATGACCGCGTCGTGGCGTTGGATCCGACAACGGTCGCCTTCTAGGGGCCTCAGCTGCCGCCGGACATCAGGCCGATGATTCCGGAACCGAGCCAGTAGATGCCGACCGCTCCACCGACCACCCAGAGGATCATCCGGGACGTCGTCGGGGGAGTGCGGGGTTTCTTGGCGGGCTTGCCGGGCTTGCCGGATTCGGCGGATTTGCCAGAGTCGGCGGAATTGTCGGTCACCACACGAGCCTAACGATTCGCATCCGCTGCGCCGATCAGGCCTCGAGCACTCGGGCGGTCAGACGCCGCTGTCTCATCGCGAGGAACAGCGGGAAGGTAAACGCGAACGCGGTCACCCCGGACAGGACGATGTACAGCCAGGCGCGACGCATCCCGAGCCTGCGCGCCTCGGCGACGATGAACACACTTCCCGCGATCGCCACGACGAGCAGGTCGACCGTGATCGACGAGACCGCCGGCCCGCTCGAGACGAGGTCGCCGATGAAGTCGCGCAGCTGGATGATCGCGAGCGCGTTGAAGAACCAGGTGCCGATCAAACCCGCGATCGCGAGCACGAGATAGGCGATGGCGAGGGGCGTCCAGTTGCGGGTCATGCGTCGATCATGCGCCAGTTCGGGTCGTTTCGTCTCGCTGCGCTCGCTCAACGACCGGGGCCACGTTCGCTCACCGAGTTTGTCGAAGTGACCCGATCTCAGGCGAGGAGTGCCACGCCCATCGCTGCGGTCGACGCGCCCATCGCGATGAGCTGGCCGCGTTCGAGGACGGAAGCGCGGGCCTCACCACCATGTGGCGTCCCGGCGGCGATCACCGAAACGAGACCGAAAAGCAGAGCGGATGCCGCGGCCACCAGTCCGAACGGGGCCCCCGCCGAGTGGTGCGCGGCCGCTGCGACCGGGGCCGAGGCATCCGGAATCATCGCGAGCACGAGCGTGGCCATCACGACCAGGGCCGAGCGTTGCGTGCACCGTCATGATCGTGGAGGGCACTCTCGCGGCGGGAACGGGCACTCTCGCGGCGGGAACGGGCACACTCGCGCC
>NZ_HG779633.1:0-58189 GCF_000582705.2 Microbacterium sp. C448 | reverse complement strand
ATGCGTCGCCCCCGACCCGCTCGACCTCGATCGCTCCCCCGACGATGCGGCCCGTCGTCGCCGCGATCTCGCTCACCCGGCGCCGCCCGTCGGCGGAGCGCGAGCAGTGCACGACCAGGTCGACGCCGGCCGCGATCGCGGGCAGGACGAAGGATGAATCGATGTTGCGACCCGCCAGGAGCGGTAGCGCGGCCAGTTTGGCCAGAGCGTCCTTCGCGGTGTTCGCGTGGATTGACGCCATGCCGGGAACACCCGTGTTGAGCGCAAGCACAAGGTCGAGTGCCTCAGCATCACGCACCTCACCCACGACCAACCGGTCCGGGCGCATCCGCAGCGCCTCTTTCACCAAGCGACGGAGCGAGACCTCGCCGGTGCCTTCGAGACTCGGCTGCCGTCCCTGCAGCGCCACGATGTCCGGGGCATCGACCCCCAGCTCGAACGTCTCCTCCACAGTCACGACTCGATGATCGGGCGGGCATGCCGCGATCAAGGCCGCGAGCAGGGTCGTCTTGCCCGCGTGGGTGGGACCAGATACCAGGATGCTGCGGCCTCCCGCGATCGCATCGCGCAGCAGGTCCGCGTCCTCTCGACGCAGCGACCCCAGCGCGATGAGAGCATCGAGGTCGCGATAGGCGGGCGTGAATTTGCGAATGTTGACCGACCAATGGCGGCGGGTGATATCCGGGATCACGACATGTACGCGGGACCCGTCCGGCAGCGACGCGTCGACGAACGGCTGGCTGAGGTCGACCCGCCGACCGGTCGGATGCAGCATCCGCTCGACCAGGTCGCGCACCTGCTCATCGGTCAAGCGGACCGGCAGACGCTCCGCAACACCGAATCTCGCGGCGAACACCTTGTCAGGAGCGTTTATCCAGATCTCCTCGACCGACGGATCGTCTAGATACGGCTGCAGCGAACCGAAGCCCGTGACCTCGGCGAGCGCACCACGCACACATGCCGCCTCGTCTTCGACCAGCGCCATGCCGCGGGCCAGGGCAACGTCGTTGTGCCGCCGCACCTCGGCGAGGGCGAAACGATGTGCTGCGTCGGGGTCGCGGGCAGGGTCTATCCGTTCGGCCCGGAGCCGGTCGCGCACCCGAGCCGCCACCGCCGATTGAGGGGACGCCTCGGGTGGGAGGCCCATTGCGTTCAGGGCGGCGGGGCTCGGGGCGGTCGACACAGGGGCATCCTCGCAAGATGCCCGCTGCGGCGGCCGGACTTATCCACAAGCGGCGCGCGCGCCGGACCGCCGACCGTTCAGCCGCGCCGGACGCCGTAGCGCTGTTTCTGCTCGATACCCACGTCGCGCCGCAGCACGCCGAGACATGCGAAGGTCAGCGCGAGTTGCGCGATCCCGGCAGCGATGTAAATGGTGTGCAGGATCGAGTACACCGGCAGCAGCACGACTTCGATGTAGATCCACAACACCATGCCGAACCCCGCAACGGCGTTCGCGAACAACGCCCACGGGCGTCGCGTCAGCAGCAGAACGAACGCCAGCACCTGCGTCCCCCCGACCACGATCAGGAGTATCAGACCAGCGCCGAAGAAGGTGAACCCGGATTCTTCGATCCACCAGGTCGGCATGCCGAGCGAACCCGGCGCCATGAGCCCGATGCCTCCTCCCACCGCCGAGAGCGCGTTGAACCCGGCGACCACGAGCAACAGGGTGCGCCACAACCGAGATGTGTTCATGACTCGACGCTACGAACCGGGCGCAACAGCCCACAGTGCCGAAAGTCCCGGACGGATCAGACGAACGCGAACAGGACCGGCACGATCAGCACCACGCAAACCGCCCACACGCCGAACACGGGCAGATACGACGTCTGCCAGCGCACCAGACGCGACACCGTTGAGCGCCCGATCAGAAGCCGGATCGACAGCCACGCGGTTACCGCCAGGTTGACGATCAGCAGCACGTTCAGGCCGATCGCGGCGACACGGTTGGGAGTAAGACCGAGCTCACCGATTCGTCCGATGAGCGAGCCGAGCACCAAGGCATCCAGCACCAGTGCCGCCACCACCGCCACGAGACGGATGACGTCCATCGCGCCGGCCCGCGCCGTTTCGGGGCGGGCCGAGAGACCGTAAAGCACCAGGCCGAGCACGACGAGGAGTAGCACGTCGAAGCCCGTCAACAGGTCGCGGTCGAACTCACGACCGATGCCGACAACGGCATACAGTACCGCGGCGACCACCAGCATCACCGCGAACAGGGGCGTGAAGATCGCCGTCAGGACGGGCGCGATGTTCTCGATCACGCTTTTCTTGGCCTCGACGAGCCACGCCGCGACGATCACCGCAGCCGCGCCCCCGGAAGGCAGCGTCCATTTGTCCAGGCTGCTGATCGACTCCGGCGCGATCGGCGAAATCACCAGAACGGTCAACCCGATCAGCACGCCGCCACCGAGCGCGATCAACACGACGTAGATCGCCCACTCCCCCGTGAACCGAATGAAGTCCATACGCCGAGCACTCGACCGCCACTCCGCGCCGACATACGCAGCGCCCACGACGAACCACAGCACGACCGGCAGATGTATCGCCACGAGGGTCGCGGTCGACGACGAATCGTCGAACGGGAACACGTTCACGGCGATCGCAAGCACCGCCACGATCGCCCCGAGCACCAGGACCCGGCCACGCGTCATCCCCCGCGTCCAGGCGAGGTACCCCGCCAACACGGGCAGCACGATCAGGCTGATGTTCCGGGGGAACCACGACGCCAGGCCGCCGTCGCTCTCGGCGCCAACGCGTGCGACCTGAATCGAGACGGCCGCGAGCACGGCGAAGACGATCATCACGAACATCGGATGCTTCGACCGCGCATCACTCGCGTCCACCTCGGGCGCGAGCACCAGATGCTTCCACAGGCGATCGCCGTGCTCGCGGGCGTACTCCGCGGTCAGGCGATCCGCCGCCCCGAGCCGCTTCAGCGCGATCAAGAACGCCTCATCTTCACTCAACCCCGACTCGGCGAGGTCTTCCGCCTGATCGCGCAAGTGCTCCTCGAGCTCGTCGAGGTCCGCCGCGTCGATCACCCGGCCGCGTGCCAGCGATGCCCGCCACTGCTGCACGCCCTCGTCCAGCGCACCCATGTCAGGCCCCCGCCACGACGATGCCGCCCGGAAGGCCACCCGGGGCAGTCAATCCCCAGATGCCGCTGAGCGTGCGGGTTGCGGTGGCCCACTGCCGGCGCTGCTCGACGAGCTGCGCGCGTCCGGCATCCGTGATCCGGTAGTTACGACGGCGGCGCCCCTCGGGCGAAACGCCCCATTCGGCTTCGACATGCCCCAGCCGATCCAGTCGATGCAGCAGCGGATAGAGCATCCCATCCGTCCACTCGAGTTCACCCGCCGACAGCTCGCGAACGCGCTTCAGAATGGCGTAACCGTAGCTCTCACCGTCGTTCAGGATCGCGAGAACAAGTGGCGCAGCCATCGCGGCGACCAGGTCTTTGTCGATGTTCATGAGACCTCCTACCCTCGAAGCACTATACATTGCACTGCTATGCATAGAGCGGGTAGCCATCGAACACTCGGGAACGGGCGATCTCGCCGGTAGACTGTTCGCACCCGCGGGAGTGGTGGAATTGGCAGACACGCAGGATTTAGGTTCCTGTGCTTTCGGGCGTGTGGGTTCAAGTCCCACCTTCCGCACGGGCCGATTCTTCATCCATCCGTGGCGTCGGCGACCCGCCCCAGAACGACGGGAAAGTAACTCGTGCAGCCTGTAGCCCTCATCCCCTGGCTCGATCCCGCGGCGATCATCGAATGGGCAGGCCCCTGGTCGCTCGTCGTGGTGTGCTTCATCGTGTTTGCGGAGACGGGCCTGCTGGTCGGATTCCTGCTGCCGGGCGATACCCTGCTCGTCATCGCGGGGCTGCTCTCACACTCGACCGCGGTCGCCCCGAACGGTGTCTTCGGGTTGAACGTGTGGTTGGTGGCGTTGCTGATCGGGCTCTCGGCATTCGTCGGCGGTGAGGTCGGATACCTCATCGGGCATAAGGCAGGTCCCGCCGTGTTCGAACGCAAAGAATCCGGCCTCTTCAGCGTCAAGAACGTCGAGCGCACCAACGCGTTCTTCGAGCGGTTCGGCGGAATCACGATCATCCTGGCCCGCTTCGTGCCGATCGTCCGCACCTTCGCTCCGGTCGCCGCCGGTGTGGGCCACATGCACAAGGGCAAGTACACGCTCTACAACCTGATCGGCGCGGTCCTCTGGGGCTTCGGCCTGACGATGTTCGGCTACGTCATCGGGTTCATCCCGTTCGTGCGCGACCTCGTCACCGAGTACATCGACGTCATCCTGCTCATCGCCGTGGGCGGTACCGCCCTGGTCACCGCCTGGCACTACTTCAGCGAGCGCCGCAAGGCCAAGAAGGCCGCCGCGGCGGGCGAAGATGTCGTCACGGATGCCGTCGAGGCCCAGGAGCTCGTGCTCGAGCCCGAGGTGTTCGAGAAGGCACCCGAGATCGGCCACCACGACTCAGACGGCGAGCCCCGCCCCGGCGCTTGACCGCGTGCCGTCCGCACGGCCGTCCGCGCGACACCCCGTGCACCCGGCTCCGCAGCGGCGCGTCGAACGAAGGGCCGTGCGGACGGTACATGAGTCGGGTCGGGAAGCTCGTCAGGAGGCCTTCGCGGCCTTCTTTTTCGGCGCCGCCTTCTCGGCGGGCTTAGCCGACTTCTTGGCCGGGGCATCTTTCTTCGCCCCTCCGCCCTCGCGCGCGGCGCGGGACCGCTCGACGCTCGCGCGGAGGGCGTCCATCAGGTCGATGACCTCGCCACCCTTGTCGTCGTCCGCGCTCTCGCCGAAGGTCGCCGACGTGTCGAGCGTGTCGCCCTGCTCGAGCTTCGCCTCGATCAAGGTCTTGAGCTCGCGTTGGTAGTCGTCGACGAACTCGTCGGGGCGGAAGTCCTCGGCAAAGCTGTCGACGAGACTCGCCGAGAGTTCGAGCTCCTTGGCCGAGATCTTCACGGGCTCATCGAGTGAGGGGAAGGATGCCTCGCGCACCTCGTCCGACCACAGCAGCGTCTGCAGCACGAGCACATCGCCCCGCACCCGCAGCGCCGCGAGACGCGTCTTCTGGCGCAACGTGAACCGCACGATCGCGGTGCGGTCGGTCTCTTCCAGAGTGCGCCGCAACAGCACATACGCTTTGGGCGATGACGAATCGGGCTCGAGGAAGTACGAGCGGTCGAGCATGATCGGGTCGACCTGCTCCGACGGCACGAACTCCACGACCTCGATCTCGCGACTGCGCTCGGAGGGCAGCGACGCGATGTCATCCTTCGTCAGCACGACGGTCTGCTCGCCGTCGTCGTACGCCCGATCGATGTCGGCGTAGGGCACGACCTCGCCGTCGATCTCGCAGATGCGCTGGTACCGGATGCGTCCACCATCGGCCGCATGCACCTGGTGCAGCGACACGTCGTGATCCTCGGTAGCCGCATAGACCTTGACCGGCACGTTGACGAGGCCGAACGCGACGGCACCCTTCCAGATCGCTCTCATAGGGCAAGTCAATCGCTTCCGCTGTCGCAAATCGACCCCTTGACTCGGGCTCAGCATCGATGTGCGACAGCGGAGCAGTCCGAGAGTGCGCGGGTACCCTGGGCGGATGGCCGGGGAGCAGGTGGTGCGCGTCGCGGGGCGTCGCCTGCGCCTCTCGAACCTCGACAAGGTGATGTATCCCGAAACGGGCACCACCAAGGGCGAGGTCATCGCGTACTACACGCGCATCGCGCCGTTCCTGATCCCCCACGTGACGGGGCGACCCGTGACCCGCAAACGCTGGCCGGATGGTGTGGGCACGGCGGAGCATCCGGAGTCCTCGTTCTTCGCGAAAGACCTCGAGGCCGGCGCGCCCGACTGGGTTCGGCGCACCCCGATCGAGCACTCCGGCGGCCCCAAGGACTATCCGCTCGTCGGGGACGTCGCGACGCTCGTGTACCTCGCGCAGGTCGCCAGCCTCGAACTGCACGTGCCCCAATGGCGGTTCACGCCGGAGGGCGGCCGCGGCAACCCCGACCGTCTCGTGCTTGACCTCGACCCCGGTCCGGGCGTGGGGCTCGCAGAGTGCGCCGAGGTCGCCCGCTGGTGCCGCGACATCCTCGCCGGGATGGGCTGGGACGCCTATCCCGTCACGAGCGGCAGCAAGGGGATCCACCTCTACGCCGCGCTCGACGCGAAACAGACCAGCGACCAGATCTCGGCGTTCGCGAAGGAGCTCGCGCGGGCGGTCGAGGCGGATCATCCCGACCTCGTCGTCAGCGCGATGAGCAAAGCCGCGCGCCCCGGCAAGGTGTTCATCGACTGGAGCCAGAACAACGGCGCCAAGACGACGATCGCGCCCTACTCGTTGCGCGGACGCCTGCGCCCGATGGTCGCGGCGCCCCGAACCTGGGCAGAACTCGACGATCCCAACCTGGCGCACCTTGACTTCGCCGAGGTGCTCGATCGCGTCGAGAACGATGGCGACCCCCTCAGCGCACTGGGCTTCCACGCGGGCGGTCGCGCCGCTGACGATGGACCCCTCGCCGTGTACATCGCCAAACGCGAGGCGGGCAAGACCCCCGAACCCGTGCCGTCCAATGCGCTGGGTGCCTCCGAAGCATCCGGCGAACGCCCGCGGTTCGTCATCCAGGAACACCACGCGAGCCGCCTGCACTGGGACTTGCGCCTCGAGCGAGACGGAGTGCTCGCCAGCTGGGCGGTGCCTCGCGGCATCCCCCCGACCGCCGCCCGCAACAACCTGGCCGTGCAGACCGAAGACCACCCCATGGAGTACGCGGAGTTCGAGGGCACGATCCCCGCGGGCGAGTACGGCGCGGGCTCGATGACGATCTGGGACGACGGCCGCTACGACCTCGAGAAGTGGCGCGACGACGAGATCATCTTCACGCTGTTCGGGCGCCCAGGAGGCCCGCTCGGTGCGGTGCGCCTCGCGCTCATCCGCACAGACGGCGACGGCGAAAAGTCGACCTGGCTGCTGCATCGGATGAAGACGGATGCCTCGGGTGCGACGCAGACTGACGGGGCGCCCGTCGTCGCCCTGGACGAGATCGGCGACATCGATGACGAAGCCCCGCCTTCCTCGAACGAGCACGGGGGCGCAGACGTCGAGGCGAAACCGGAGGCGTCCTTCCGCCACGAGGCACAAGCGCCATCCAAGACGAGGCCGAGCTCCGACGTCCCCTCCGGCGAGCGCTTCACCCCCATGCTCGCAACAGGCTCCGCGCCCGGGCTCGCGGCCGGGGCGATCCGGCGCTGGTCGGCACGCGCCGGCGCGGATCCGTGGGTCGAGTTCAAGTGGGACGGCATCCGCGCCCTCGGCGTTTGGGACGGTGAGACTCTCCGCCTCATCGGTCGTCGTGGCACCGACATCACCGCACGCTACCCCGAGCTCACGGCCGAGCAGCTCGGGCTGCCACCCGAGCCCGCGGTGCTCGACGGCGAACTCGTCGCGCTCGACGAGACCGGCCGACCCAGCTTCTCGCTGCTGCAGCACCGCATGAATCTGGTGAAGGCGCAGGACATCGCCGTCGAGGCCCGGCGCACTCCCGTGACCTACTACGTGTTCGACCTCATCGAGCACGACGGAGAGGATGTCGCAGCCCTCCCCCTGCGCGAGCGTCGGGCCCTGCTCGAGCGCGTCGTCGCAGAAGCCCGTCCTCCGCTCTCTGCCCCGCCGGTCTTCGACGACCTGGACGCCGCCCTCGCTACCGCGCGCGAGTTCGGGCTGGAGGGCGCGATGGTGAAAGACCCTACATCGGCGTATCGCCGCGGCATCCGCACCGAGTCCTGGCTGAAGGTCAAGCTCACACACACGCAGGAGGTCGTGATCGGGGCCATCCGCCCGGGTCGCGGCGGCCGGAGCGGATCGATCGGTTCGCTGCTGCTCGGTGTGCCGGGTCCGGATGGGCTGCACTACGCGGGGCGGGTCGGAACCGGGTTCAGCGATGCCACGCTCGCGCGGCTCACGGAGGCACTGACGCCGCTACGTACAGACAAGAATCCCTTCGTCGGCATCCCGGCGGCGGATGCATCGGATGCCCTGTGGGTGCGGCCCGAGCTCGTCGGCGAGGTGGAGTTCGCCGAGTGGACCCGAGATGGTTCGCTGCGTCACGCCCGTTGGCGGGGACTACGTCCTGATAAGGACCCCGCCGACGTGGTCCGCGAAAGCTGATGCCTGGCTGCTCCCTTCGACAAGCTCAGGGAGCGTCCGGTCGCTGAGCCTGTCGAAGCGACCAGCCCGACCGCGGCACCTGTCAGGCGTGGGCAGCAGTGTCGCGGTCGGCGTGACCCGCGGGTTCGATCTGGAATGTCGAGTGCGCGACGTCGAAATGATCGGCCAGGCAGGACTGCAGACTCGCGAGCAACTCGGCCGCACCCCCGCGTGCGAGTACGTCCGCGTCCACAACGACGTGCGCCGTGAACACCGGCGCACCGCGGGTCAGCTGCCAGACGTGCACGTCGTGGACGTCGGCGACGCCCGGCGCGCCCAGGATGTGGTTGCGGATCTCGGCGATCTGCGTGCCCTGCGGCGCCGACTCGGACAGTACCGAGAATACCTCCCGCAGCAGCCCGATCGCCCGCGGCACGATCATCGCGGCGATCAGCAGCGATGCGATCGCGTCCGCCTGCACCCATCCCGAGACGACGATCACGATGGCGGCGACGATCACAGCCGCGGACCCCAGCAGGTCGCCCATGACCTCGAGATAGGCCCCGCGCACGTTGATGCTGCTGCGCTGCGCCGAGCTCAGCAGCCACAGGGCCACGGCGTTCGCGACGAGACCGATGATCGCGATGACGAGCATGACGCCGCCCTCGACCTCGGCGTCGCCCGGTGCCATCAGGCGACCGACGCTCTCGATCGCGATCCAGACCGAGAGCACGATCAACACGACCGCGTTGATCAGCGCACCAAACACCTCGGCGCGCTGATAGCCGTAGGTGCGTCGGTCGTCCGCCGGTCGGGACGCGACGGCGTTCGCAACAAGCGCGATGACGAGCGCCGCGGTGTCGGTGAACATGTGCGCCGCATCGGCGAGGAGGGCGAGGGATCCGCTGAGCAGGCCACCAACGATCTGCACCACCATGACGGTCGCGGTGATCGCAAGCGACATCGCCAACAGCCGACGATGAGAGGCGGTACGGATGCCTCCCCCGGCCGGTGCGTGATCGTGCATGTTCCCAGGCTAGGGCCGAGAATGCCCGGTTCTGCGCCATTTCTCCTAGCCGGGAATGACTCCGATTCTCATCCGCACCCGCAGCGGCGGGCGCGGACTCAGACCGAGAGGGTGGAGAGGAGCGGCACGAGCGCGACAAAGGCGCGAGCGCGGTGCGACGAAGCGTTCTTCTCAGCCGGCGAGAACTCCGCGGCCGAGCGCTCGGCTCCGCCGGGTTGGCCGTCCGGGATGAAGATCGGGTCGTAACCGAAGCCGTTCTCTCCCGACGGCGCCAGGGCGAGACGCCCGGGCCATCGCCCCTCGACAACATGCTCGGCTGCCGCTCCCCCGTCCACCGCCGGAACGACGAGCGCGATCGTCGACACGAACTGTGCGGTGCGATGCGGGTCCGCAACATCCGAGAGCTGGTCGAGCAGCAGGCTGAGGTTGGCCGAGGCATCCTTCGCGTGCCCGGCCCAGTAGGCCGAGAACACCCCCGGCGAACCCCCGAGCACGTCGACGCAGATGCCCGAGTCATCGGCCAGCGCGGGCAGTCCGGTATGCAGCGCCGCCGCGCGGGCCTTGATCAGCGCGTTCTGCGCGAAGGTCACACCGTCCTCGACGGGTTCGGGGCCGTCGTAGCCGACGACCTCGAGGTCCGGACGCGTCGCGCGGACGATCGCGGCGAACTCCTCGACCTTGTGCGGGTTGTGCGTGGCGAGCACGACACGGCGGGGCATCCGCTACTCCGTCGTCGATGCGGCCAGGGCCGCAAGCTGCTGCTCGCGAAGCGATGCGCACCCCGCAACACCCAGGTCCAGCAGTGCGTCGAGCTCGCGCTTGTCGAACGGAGCGCCCTCGGCGGTGCCCTGCACTTCGACGAAGAGGCCCCGGCCTGTCACGACGACATTCATGTCGGTGTCGGCGCGAACATCCTCGACGTACGCGAGGTCGAGCATCGGCTCACCGTCGATGATGCCGACCGAGACCGCGGCGACCGAGTCGTGCAGGGGCTGCGAGCGCTGGGCGATGAAGTTCTTGCGCTTGCCCCACTCGATCGCGTCGGCGAGGGCCACGTAGGCGCCCGTGATCGCGGCCGTGCGGGTGCCGCCGTCGGCCTGCAGCACGTCGCAGTCGATGACGATCGTATTCTCGCCGAGCGCCTTCGTGTCGACGACCGAACGCAAGGCGCGGCCGATCAGACGCGAGATCTCGTGCGTGCGTCCGCCGATCTTGCCCTTGACGCTCTCGCGGTCGTTGCGGCTGTTCGTCGCGCGCGGCAGCATCGCGTACTCGGCCGTGACCCAGCCCTTGCCCTTGCCGACGAGCCAGCGCGGCACACCGTTCGTGAACGAGGCGGTGCAGAGCACCTTCGTGCCACCGAACGAGATGAGCGCCGAACCCTCGGCGTGCGCGCTCCAGCCCCGTTCGATCGTGATGGGACGCAGCTGGTCGGGGGTGCGCCCGTCGGCGCGCGTGGTCTCGGATGTTTCGGTCATGGTGTTCTCAGACTCCTCGTTCGTCATCGGTGTCCCACTTGTTCACGCCTAGGGCGCGTATGGGGTGAAGTGTTGGGACATGCAGGGTTAGGTGGGCGGCAGCTCGATCGCGCCGGTGTGCACGAGCTGCACGGTGCGCACCTCGCGCCCCATCAGCCGGTTCGCGAGGTCGATGAAGGCATCCGGTGATCCGCCCGTCGCCTCGTAAACGTGGGTCCCGGGCTGCTCCGACGACGTCAGCAGATCGCGGGTCACGAGCTGGCGGTAGACGTCGTTCGCGGTCTCGTCGTCGCTCGCGACGAGCGAGACATCCGGACCCATCACGTAGCTGATCGCGCCCTTGAGGAACGGATAGTGCGTGCAGCCGAGCACGAGGGTGTCGATGCCCGCGTGCCGGAGCGGCGCGAGATACCCCTCGGCGATCTCGAGCAGCTCGGGCGATCCGGTCACGCCCCGCTCGACAAAGTCGACGAACGCGGGGCACGCCTGGGCGAAGACCGTCAGCTCATCGTTGAGTTCGAGCATGTCCTGGTAGGCGCCCGAACCGATCGTGCCTTCCGTGCCGATCACGCCGATGCGTCCGCTGCGTGTCGTCGCGATGGCCGTGCGGACCGCGGGGCGGATGACCTCGACGACGGGAACGTCGTAGCGCTCGCGGGCATCGCCGAGGACGGCGGCCGAGGCCGTGTTGCAGGCGATCACGAGCATCTTCACGCCCTGATCGACGAGCGAGTCGAGTACCTCGAGCGAGTATCTGCGCACGTCGGCAATCGGCTTCGGACCGTACGGCGAGTGCAGCGTGTCGCCGATGTAGACGAGGGATTCGCGGGGCAGTTGGTCGCCGATCGCTCGGGCCACCGTGAGTCCGCCGACGCCGGAGTCGAAGATTCCGATCGGCGCGTCATTCATGGTTCCCCAGCCTACCGGCGCGGATGCGCGGGCCCGCGTCGGTAGAGTGACCGGATGACCGACCCGGCCGGCAGCCGCAGCAGCGCTCTGCACACCGATCGCTACGAGCTCACCATGGTGGGCGCCGCTCTCCGCGACGGAACCGCCCGCATCCCCTGCGTCTTCGAGATGTTCGCGCGGCGACTCCCCGGCGGCAGGCGCTACGGCGTCGTGGCGGGCACGGGGCGCCTGCTCGGGTTGCTGCGCGACTTCCGGTTCGGCGACGACGAACTCGCCTTCCTGCGGGACGAGCGGATCGTGGATGCCGAAACTCTCGCGTATCTCGAGGCGTACCGTTTCCGCGGCTCGATCTCGGGCTACCGCGAGGGCGAGCTCTACTTCCCCGGGTCGCCCGTACTGACCGTCGAGGGCTCCTTCGCCGACGCGGTGGTGCTCGAGACACTCGCCCTCAGCGTCCTCAATCACGACTCCGCCATCGCAACCGCAGCCGCGCGCATGTCCACGGCCGCGGGCACCCGTCCCCTCTCGGAGATGGGGTCACGTCGCGCGGGCGAAGAATCGGCCGTCGCCGCCGCGCGCGCCGCCTACATTGCGGGATTCGCCGCCACGAGCAACCTCGAGGCCGGGCGCCGCTGGGAGGTGCCGACCATGGGCACGGCCGCGCACGCCTGGACCCTGCTGCACGACACCGAAGAGGAGGCCTTCCGCGCCCAGGTCGACGCGCTCGGGCCGAGCACCACTCTGCTCGTCGACACCTACGACATCCGCCGCGGCGTCGAGACCGCGATCCGCGTCGCCGGCACTCAGCTCGGGGGCGTGCGGATCGACTCCGGCGACCTGCCGATCGTTGCGACCGACGTGCGCGCGCAGCTCGATGCGCTCGGCGCGACCGAGACCCGCATCACCGTCACGAGCGACCTCGACGAGTACGCGATCGCAGCTCTCGCCGCCTCACCGGTCGACGCCTACGGGGTCGGCACCTCGGTCGTCACGGGGTCGGGTGTCCCGACCGCCGGCATGGTCTACAAGCTCGTGGCGCGCCAGGATGCCTCGGGCGACTGGATCTCGGTGGCCAAAGCATCCGCGTCCAAGGCGTCGGTCGGCGGCCGCAAGTCCGCCTACCGAACGTTCGAGCACGGGGTCGCCAGGAGCGAACTCGTGACCTCTGATCACGTGGACAGTTACCAAGCGGATGCTCCGGCATCCGTCCCCTCCGACGCCCGCGCCCTCCAGGTCCGACTCGTCATCGACGGCGAGATCGACACGGCGGCCGAGGGCCCGGAGGGCACCCGCGCCGCCCGAGCCCATCACGCCGTTGCGCGGGCCGAGCTGCCGCTGCAGGCGCTCGCACTCAGCAAGTCCGATCCGGCGATACCGACCGTCATGGTCGAGTAATTCCCGTCCGGTCGAGCCGTTCGTTCGCTGACTCGAGTCAGGTCTGCAGCGACTCGTAGATCTCTTTGCACGACGGGCAGACGGGGAACTTCTCGGGGTCGCGACCCGGAGTCCACTTCTTGCCGCACAGCGCCCGCACCGGTTTGCCCGTCAGAGCCGACTCGAGGATCTTCTCTTTCTTGACGTAATGCGAGAAGCGTTCGTGATCGCCGGGTTCGACGTTCTCTTCCCGAATCAGCTCCTCGAGTTCGCGTTCGAGGGTGGCAAGGCCGCCTTGGTCTGGGGTATCGAGAGGCGTGCTCATGGCTGGTCAGTCTATCGGCGGAAGAGGCGGTCGGGTCCGTCTCAGGCGGTCTCGGCCAGTTCGAGCAGCCGGCCACCGCGGCGGCGGAAGACGGCCCCACCGATGGCCACACCGATGACGAACACAGCGAGCCCGATCCCGAGTCCCAGACCGAGCGCCGGCATGCTGGCGTCCGCGTCACCCGCAACGGTTCGCCACGTCCACAGCAGGGCCGGTGCGCTGACGACGACGGACCCGAACAGCACGACGCCTTGCGCGATGACACCCGATGAGCCCGTGCGCTGCGGCTGGCGGAAGGGGTTGTCGCCCGGGCGGGTGACGGCGTAGGGGGCGACGACCGACGCGATGCTCGACAGGCCGAGCCCCGAAAGATAGAGCGACGCACAGAGACCGATCATCGCGGGAAGCACGTCCCAACTGCCGTGCACCGCGACCGAAAACAGCACACCCACCGCCAGCACGGGGGTCGCGAGAAGCAAAATGGGCACGAGTCGTCCGACGCGATCCGAGACGCCGTGAACATCGGATGCCACGTGCATCCATACCGCGGTCGAGTCGTAGGCGACGTCGTCGTGCGGCAGCCACCCGAGAAACAGGGCTACCAGCGCCACGGGAACGAGGATGGCGATCTCGAGGGGAACGCCCGCCACCAGCAGGGGAACGATAGAGATGGCCGCGGCGACGGGCACGATGACGACGTTCATCAGGTAGCGGCGATCGTGCAGCCAATAGATCATGCTGCGTGCAGCGATTGCACCGCCTGGAGTACCGGGCATGACGGCGAACCACCCGAGTCCGGCGTGGTCCTGACCGGGCGTTGAGCGGATCGCTCCCGACACCAGGCGGTGCGCCAGCCACGCCCACGACGCCCAGAGCACGACGAGGGTGAGGACGGCCACGACGATCGCGACGGCGGTGTTCGCGTTCGGGTCACCGATCGCCCAGGCGGCGCCGAAGGGGGTGAGGGCGAGTACCTCGGCCACCGAACCGACGGGGACGACAGGCGGATCAACGGATGTCGCGAGGTACACGCCGATCGGCACAGCGCCGGCGAGAGCCCCGAGCGCGAGCAGCCCGATGAGCGATCCGCCACGCCCTTCCCGAACGGCGATCGCGGCCAGAGCGAAGCCGACCCGGCCCGCAAGCGCACACGTGAAGACCGCGAGGATCGCACCCACAGTCGCGAGCGCAGGGCTCGTGCCGTGGTCCACACGGACCACCACCCCGCTGACAGCGAGCACGACGACGAGCGCGAAAGGGACGCTGATGAGCGATGCAAGTGCCAACGTCGCGACGAGCCCCCGCGGGGCCAGACCGAACACCGCGAAGCGGCGAGGATCAAGCGGGTCGGGGGTTCCCGTCAGGCCCGGGGCGAGGGCGAAGGCCAGAACCAGGGCGGAGCCGGTCCAGACCAGGACCGTGCCGGTCCGATCGGACGACGCATCGGTGAGCGACAGGATGCCGAGGCATCCGATGATCGCGAGCGCGATCACGGCGACGAGACCGAGGACAGCGCGAACCACATGTGACGAATCGCCGCGGAGCGCACCGACGAGAAGCGCCGCCCTCAGTCGGAGAACGTGTGCAACCACTCGAGACCTTCCGCATCGTCGACGCCGCCCGACAGCTGGACGAAGCGCTGCTCGAGCGTCATCTCGCCGCGCACTTCCTCGACGGTTCCCGCAGCCAGAACCTCGCCTTCGACGAGGACCGCTATCCGCGTGCAGACGCGTTCGACGAGCGCCATTCCGTGACTCGAGAGCACGACCGTGCCGCCGTGCTCGACGTAGGTCTCGAGGATGTCGAGGATGACCTGTGACGACGCCGGATCCAGCGACTCGAACGGCTCGTCGAGCACGAGAACACGAGGTGAGTGAATCATCGCGCCCGCCAGCATGACCTTCTTCGTCATACCCGCGGAGTAGTCGGAAACAACGCGCCCCAGGGCGTCCACCAGGTCGAACGCCCGCGCGAGGTCGGCGATACGCGATTGCACGACCGAGGCCGAAAGCCCGCGCAGCACACCGTAGTAATAGAGCAGTTGGCGCCCGGTCAGGCGATCGAATGTCCGCAGACGGTCCGGCAGCACACCGATGAGCTTCTTCGCCCGCGAAGCGTCTGTCGCCGTGTCGATCCCGCAGACCTCGATCGTTCCGCTATCGGGACGGAGAAGCCCGGCGATCATCGAGAGTGTGGTCGTCTTGCCGGCACCGTTCGGTCCGACAAGTCCGAAGAACGACCCCGCGGGGATCGTCAGATCAATGGCATCGACGGCACGCGTATTGCCGAACTCCTTGACGACGCCGCGCAGGGCAAGCGCCGGCGTTGCCGACTCGGGCGTGGCCGACTCGGTCGCGTTCTCGGCGGGCGCCGCAAGCACGTCGGGATCGATCACGGCCGCGAGCTCGTCCGGGGCTGGCCCGTCGACGATGGGCTCATCGACGATCGGATCATCGGCGATGGGCTGCTCGTCGATCGCGTCGTCGGGCTCGGACTCATCGATGTCGAGCTCGTCGACAACCTGTTCTTCCGCGACAGGCTCTTCGACAGGCTCTACGACGACAGGCTCTTCCGACACAGCCGCATCGAGCTCCGTGACATCGCCTTCCGCGACGTCAGGCTCCACGACGTCAGGCTCCGCGACATCGGCTTCCGCGACATCAGGCTCCGCGACATCGGACACCGGCTCGGCAACAACGGGTTCAGCGAAATCGTCCACGGGGTCCGCAATCACGTCATCGGCGGGCGCGACCGGCTCGGGAAGAAACAGCGGCGGGAGGGGAGGAACGGGGGGGATATCCACCGGATGGGACGTCGGCAGGGGCGGAGGCGGTCCCGGTATGAGAACGGGAGGGGTCTTCGTGGGTGCACTCGGCGCACTCTTCGTGGCCCGGGGCGCTGCAGGCTTGCGCGGAGCAGCGGGTTTGCGAGACGTCGATCCACCCGACCGGGGTGCGGCGGGCTTGCGCGGAGCCCGCGAAGTAGACGTCTTGGCGGCCGGCCGGGGAGGCTTCGGCGGTACGGCCGCGGTCGAGTCATCCCTCGTCTCCCGCTCGGCGTCCGTCCGTCTTGCGCCTGTCGGGGTCCAATCGGCGGGCGGTGCCGGGGGACGCGGGGCACGCGGACGCGGCGGAACCTGGGGGGCTCGCTGAGGCTCGGCGGGGGAAGTCGCGGCCTTGTCGGAAGGTTCCCGCGGGTCAGGCGTGGGAGCGGTCACCGACCCAACGTATCAACCATCCGCACCCAGACCCGGGGGACGTGCCGGGCATTCACAGCCAAGGGTCTCTCGTGTCACGAAAAGACAACGACGGCGATCCGCCTCTGCTGGTTCCCAGGGTCGATCTGTAGCATGACGGAAGCACAAAGACGTGTCGCGTATCTGAATTGACGGTGAACGCACACGAACTTCTGGAGCATCATGAGTCTACAAATAGTCATCCTCGCAGCCGGTATGGGCTCGCGACTGGGTCGCGCCTTGCCCAAACCGCTCACGGAGCTGAACGACGGCCGCTCCATCATGCAACAGCAGCATGACAACGTTCGTAGTGCCTTCGGCGACGACGCCCGCATTACGACGGTCGTCGGCTACCGTGCCGAGACCATCGTCGAAGCGTTCCCGGACGTCGACTACGTCTACAACGACCGCTACGACCAGACGAACACGTCCAAGTCGCTGCTGCGCGCCCTCGAGAAGACCGGGCGCGATGGCGTCCTGTGGATGAACGGCGATGTCGTCTTCGACCCGCGCGTCCTGGGACGCGCGATCGAGTTCATCGAGCGCGGCCAATCCTTCGTCTCCGTGAACACCGCCAAGGTCAGCGACGAAGAGGTCAAGTACACCGTCACCGCCGAGGGCTACATCAACGAACTGTCGAAGACCGTTCGGGGCGGAATCGGCGAGGCCGTCGGAATCAACTACATCTCGGCCGCCGACAAGAAGGCGTTCATCCACCAGCTCGGCCGGGTCGATGACCAGGACTACTTCGAGCGTGGCCTCGAACTCGCGATCATCGAGAACGCGCTCCTCGTCGAGCCCCTCGACATCTCGGATCTGTACGCCGTCGAGGTCGACTTCGCCGAAGACCTCGAGCGCGCCAACCTGTTCGTTTAAGCCGGACTCTTCCAGCGCGTCCCCAGCCCTCGCGGGTAGGCTCGCGAGGATGGTCGACAAGGTACACAGGATTCACTCCCTGTCCGAAGATGCCCCCTGGCAGGGAGGCCTTCCGCCCGTGGGCTCGGAGGAGCATCCGCGCATCGTCCGTGCGCTCGACCGCGTGCTCGCGATCCAGCGTCCGCTCGTCGTCGCCCACATCCGCAGCATCCGACTCCGACACCCGGACGCCGTGACCGCAGACATCGTCCGCATGCTCGAGCGTCGCTATCTCGCGGCCGTCACCACGGGCGGCGCTGCCGTCGGTGCCACCGCCGTCGTCCCAGGTATCGGGACCGGTGTGACACTAGCGCTGTCGGGTGTCGAGACGATCGGATTCCTCGAGTCGACCACGCTCTTCGCGCAGTCCGTCGCCGAGGTCCACGGCATCGCCATCGAGGACCCCGACCGTGCCCGTGCACTGGTTCTGACGCTCATGCTCGGTAAGGAGGGCGTCGACCTGGTCGCCCAGCTCGCGGGTCAAGCCGCGGGCAAGGGCACGGCTCGCCCGGCCTATTGGGGTGAGATGGTCACGAAGACGCTCCCCCGCGCCGCCGTCGGCCCACTGGTCGATCGCCTCAAGACGGTCTTCGTCCACCAGTTCGCGGCCAAGGCCGGTGCCTCGTGGGTCGGCAAGGCTCTGCCCTTCGGCATCGGCGCCGCCGTGGGTGGCGCCGGCAACAACATCTTGGGCCGTCGCGTTCTCGTCGGCTCCCGTCGTGCGTTCGGCGCCCCACCCCTCGAACTGCCCGCCGACCTCGAGCCGCGTCCGGGCGCCCGACGAGTGGAACACTCGACGCTTTCCGGCGTAGCCCGCCTCGGCGGGACGGTCGCCGGAGTCGTCGGTGGGGCTGTCGGTAGCGCGGCGCGTGGTGCCGGGTCGGCGGGGCGCAAGGTAGCGGGTTCTGTCGGCCGGATCATCCCCGGTTCCCGCAAGGCAATCGACGCCAACACGGCGGCCCCCGACACAGACGATGGTGGCGGCGACGCCGGCGATGGGGACGACGCCACGAACGGCGACACTCGGGCTTAGATCGCGGATCCGTCCTCCCCCGCGCACGTCGCGAGAAGTTCTCCACGGTCCACCGCGTCAGATTCGAATTCTTCGCTCCGCTGTCTGCGGCCGGCCCTAGCGTGCCTCGCATGCTGACCCCTCTGATCCCTCGCGGCGATCGATCCCGCGGACTCGCCTACCGTGTGCCCTGGCACGTCGAACGGCTGCACGAAAGCCATAGCCTGGTCTCGAATGTGAGCGCCACCGTGGTCGACATCGTCCGCGTCTTCGTCCATGTGAGCCCCGCGCGGCCCGGCGCCGTCCACCACTCGATCGATCAGGTTGGACCCCGTCTGCCCCGTACGCCGCGCGTCGAAACGCACCTGTGGGGGCTCATGACCCCCGGAGAGAGCGTCGAACTCTGCCTGTGCGCCCTCGACCCGGACGACTGCCTCGTGACCCTTGCCTGGTTTCGTCCGGACGACGGCCGCGAGTACGTCTGGCGGTTCGCGCCGTGACTGCGCAGTCCCGCAAGACCACGCAGTCCCGCGAACCGTCAGGCGTCGAGCTCGGCCTCGTCGAGTTCTTCGGGGTTGCCCGCGGCGACGGAGCGCGCGTGCCACGTGTCCCAGTGGCTCATGAGGCGCTCGATCGCGGCCCGGAACGTCGCGGTCGGAACACCCGGGCGCACGTCGCCGAAGTAGTGTTCCACCCAGTAACCGAGGCGCGCCGCGACCTCGGGATCGGCCGTGACACGCTCGAGTTCTGCGACGAAGCCCGTCGGAGCGTCGGCGTCGAGCCACTCGCACGCGGCCAGGTAGCCACCCGTGTCGACGGATGCCTCGGGGTCGACCGGTTTCGTGATCAGCAGTGGACGACCCGCAGCCAACCGGTCGTAGACCATAGCCGAGATGTCGACCACGGCGATGTCGGCCGCGGACAACTGCCAACCGAGCTCGGGTCGGTTGTCATAGACATGGTGCGCCGACGCATCCCGCGCATTGGCGGCGGCGATCGCCGCAATGATGCGCGCGTTGGCCGCACCATATCCAGGATCGATGACGCCGCTGCGCGGATGGGGCCGATAAATGAGGCGATGCCGACCGGTCGCGAGCAACTCGGCAACGAGCTTTTCGCCGTGCGTACGGACGGACCCGTAGTGCGCCGACGGCCGGTCGCCCTCCCAGGTGGGGGCGTACAAAACCACGGTTCGGTCATCGGGCGTGTACGGCAGCTCACCGGAGTAGTAATCCGCCTGGGGCCGACCGATCGGAATGGCCCGGCGATCGAAGTCGTAGTCCCACAACACCCGCGACAGCCGCTCACGCGCCGCCGCCCCGGCGATGAAGGCGAAGTCGTACGCCTTGAACTGGTTGGTGGTCATGTACATCTTGTCGGACTCACCGTGGTTGATGAAGACGTGCCAGCGATGCCCGTACCGGAACATCTGAAAGTTGCGGGTGTTCTGGTTTACGTACAAAACGATGCGGATGTCCTGCGTCGCAACGAATTCCTCGAGGCTCCGCACCGAGGGCACGTAGGCCACCGGCAGTGCGCCGTCGGCCAGTATCGTCCGAGCCCCCGTGGCCGAGCGCGAGAGCACCACGACGGGCCAGGTCGGCGCGAGTTCAGCGAGCGGTCGGTACCACTGCCGGATCTGGTACATGTTCACGTCACCGTCGGCAAAGTAAACGGCGATTCGGAAGTGTCGCGGAGGGTGCGGGGGGTTGTTCTCGAACTGGCGCAGCACGCCCCGGTGAGCGGTGCGGTTCGCGAGGGCTCGCCGCGCCAGGGCGGCGAGTTTGCGACCATCCGACACGAGACTCATCCGATCAGCCTACCCAGCATCCACTCGGGACCACGGCGAGCCTCGTGACATGATCGACGGGTGCATCAGGAGGAACGCGGGACGGTCGCGAAGACAGATAGGGACGCACCGATCGTGCCGCCCGGTTCCGGGGTGTCGTTCGTGATGCCGGTGCTGAACGAACGTCGCTACCTCGAGCGGGCGGTGCAGACGGTCCTGGAGCAGGACGTGAGCGGCCCGACGGAGCTCGTGTTGGCGCTCGGTCCCTCGACCGACGGCACGACCGAGTTCGCCCGTGAGCTGGCGGGCCGAGAGCCGCGCATCACCCTCGTCGACAATCCCGCCGCAGATATCCCCATCGGGCTGAACGCCGCCATCCGCGCGAGCACGCTGCCCACGATCGTGCGCGTCGATGCGCACTCCGAACTCGCGCCGGACTACACGCGCCTCGCCCTGCAGACCCTCGAACGCACGCGCGCCGCCAACGTCGGCGGCGTCATGCACGCCTCCGGTCGGACCCCGTTTCAGCGGGCGGTCGCGCGCGCCTACAACTCCCCCATCGGCCTGGGCGGTGGGGCCTACCACGGTGGCACCCGCGAGGGTGAGGCTGAATCCGCCTACCTCGGGGTGCTTCGACGCTCGGTGCTCGACGAGGTCGGACTGTTCGATGAAAGCATCCGACGGGGCGAGGATTGGGAACTCAACCTGCGCATCCGTGCGGCCGGATACCGCGTCTGGTTCGACCCGACACTCTCCGTGACGTACTGGCCCCGCGAGAGCTGGGTGCGATTGGCTCGGCAATTCCGCGCCACCGGAGCCTGGCGCGGAGAGTTGGTCCGTCGCTACGGTCGCCGCAACTCGCTGAGATTCTTCGCACCTCCCGCGCTGGTCGTGGACGTCACCCTCAGCATCGTCCTCGCTATTTTGCAAGTCACGGGCGTGATCAGCGGATGGCCGGCACTCCTCGCATCCGTCGTCTATCTCCCGGTCGCCGCCTACGCGGTCCTCATCGTCGCGGTCGCCACGGGGCGCGGCGGGGGAATCGGATGGCGCGACAAACTGTGGACCCTCGCGGTACTTCCCACCATGCACCTGGCATGGGGCACGGGCTTCATCGTCGGGTTGGTTCGCGGCGCACACGAGACGGTCGACACGTCGCGCCTCGGCGACCGCAACACCCCCCTGCCGTAGGACGTGGCCCACACGGAGCACCGGCGGGGCTAGTCGCGGTCGACGAAGCCCTGATCGAGGATGCGGGCCACAACACGCTCCGCCGCCCGACCATCCTCGCGAGCGGAGAATTTCCGTCGCCAGGCGTCATACCGGGGGGCGTAGGTCGCCTGCGTCGCCGGGTCCTCGATCGCCTCGACAAGATCGTCGAATGTGCGGACGACCGGCCCAGGCGCGTGCGCCTCGAGATCGAAGTAGAACCCGCGCAGCTCGCCACGGTAGTGCTCGAAATCCGGGACGAAAAAATACATCGGCTTGGCCGTGACGGCGAAGTCGAACATCATCGACGAGTAGTCGGTGATCAGCGCATCTGCGGCAAGCAACAACCGCGAGACGTCCGGGTATCGCGTCACGTCGATGACCCGCGCGCCCGCGGCATCCCGTCCCGCCGGTAGTGTCCGCGAATGGCCGCGCACCAGAACCACGGCGCCCGACCGGCGCGCCAATTCGGCCGGGTCAAAGAAGTCGACGATGAGGTCGCGGTCATCTCGCCAGGTGGGCGCGTACAGCAGCACACGCTCGCCCTCCGCGATTCCGAGCTGCGCCCGGACCGCCGCCCCGTCCCCCGTGGTGAGGACATCGTTGCGGGGATAACCCTCGACCCACACCGGACGAGTCAGGAAGGCATACGCCTTGCGCAGGATGCTCTCGCTGTAGGGGTTCGCCGCGAGGAGGACGTTCCACCGGCGCGATTCCCGGACGACGGCGACGGCACGACGGGGGTCAAAGCCCGGACGGTGCAGGGCCAGACGCTTCAGCGGTGTGCCGTGCCAGGTCTGCAGGACATGCTGACCCGGCCGTCGTGAGTAGGCCCGACGCAGCCAGTCGTTCACGACGAGCAGACGAGCCGTGCCGCGAGCGCGCCACCACTCGGGACTTCCCTCGACGACGGCAATCGCGCCCTCGGGAACCGCGATCGAGAGGTCGACGACGCTCCAATACCGAGTGACCGCGGGTGCCACGCGCGCGAGTTCGCGATCGATCGCGAGCGGATTGCAGCTCGCCGAGCGGCCATAGAAGCTCTCGAAAAAGACGGCGTTCTCGAGAGGAGCCGTGCGGCCGACGTAGCGTCGCGCGAGAGCGTCCTGACCCGCCCCGGAGTCGTACGCCGGGTCGACGGGAGGGCCGATGACCAGCGTTCCCTGCTCGCCCTCGAGCGTCGCGCGGAGTCCTTCGAGAATGGTGAGCGGCAGCGAATCGGTGAAGAGCACCTCGTCCGCATCATCCGGCGTCGTCCGCAGACGGATCGTGTAGGAGCCGCTCGGCAGGGGCAACTCCGGACCACCCCACCGCGAAGCTGCGAGCGGAAGGCGTGCCTTCCAGGTGTTCCCGCCGCCCGTCACGACCGCGTCCACACGCGTCCGAGGTCCGTCGAGCCAGACCACCTCGGGACGCGGCCCGCTCCCCTGCAGCACGAGTTCTTCTGTGCCGTCGCTGACGAAACGTGCGGAGGTCATGCGGTGCTCTTTCGGTGTTCGGGGACCCGGCTGTGCAGCTGAGCCCCGTTCAGGATCGCACGGTACACCCGCGCCGTGTTCTCGCCGTCCCGGTAGGTGTGCACGCTCGCGCTGAGATCCGCGGCACGAGCGATCCGCTCCGCGCGGACGACGGGATCGGCCAGCAGCGCATCCAGCTGCGCGACGGTGTCATCCCAGGTCGTCCCCGGATCGGTGCCCGCGACATCCGAAAAACGCCCGTAGAAGCCCCGCCGGCGGGCGTACTCTTCGACATCGGGCGCGAGAAAGAGCACCGGAAGCGGTACGAGCGACGCGTCGAACGCCATGGACGAGTAGTCCGTGATCAATGCGCTCAGGGCAGGCAGGGCGGGGGTTGCATCCCGGAGCCGTGAGCTGCCGAGCGCCAGTACACGGTCGGTCGCGAACGGTGGCTCGTAGTCGCCTGCGCCGAGCGGGTGCGAGCGCACCAGCAAGACGGCGTCGCGCGCCTCCAGCATCTCGATGAGCTGGCGCCACTGCGCAGGCGTCGGGATCGCGGGGTCGGGCTCGCCATCTCGCCACGTCGGCGCGTACAGAACGAGACGCGAATCTCCGAGTGGGGGCAGTCCCGCGCGGGCAAGCACGGCGCGAGCGCGTTCACGCCGCTCACCCGGCGTTCCCATCGACAGCACATCGACACGCGGCTCTCCCGTGACCGGAACGCGGGCATCGGGCAGTCCGAACGCGGATTCGAGCCGCCCGCGCACCAGCGGCGAGGCCGCGGGCAGCAGGTCGATCTGGCGAGCAGCGCCGCGGTACATCGCGCCCAGGGCGCGGCGCAGCAGGCGCGACCGCGGCAGGATGCTGCTCCGGAGCGTCTCGGGAGAGTCGAGCCCGATCCGCTTGAGCGGAATGCCGTGCCAGAGCTGTGCGACGAACGCACCCGAGACGGCGTACCTGTTGACGTCGCCGAATCCGTGGGTCACGACGATCACCCGCGCACGCGACGTGCACCAGAAGCCGCGCCACGACATCCGCCGGACGTGCGGGATGCCGAGGGCCGAGGCATCCGCAGCTTCGCTGTCGGACCCGGTGAGCCAGACGGCCGGGCGAGCGTCGGCGGCAACCCGCTGCCAGAGCGCAAGAGCGCCATCACCGATGCCGGCACCACAGCCGAAGACCCATTCATCGCGCGAGCGGGGAATGACGAGGGTGGCGAGACGACCGGCCGCATACAGCGGGATGCGAGCGAGCTTGGCCGCATTGCCCGCGCCGAATGAGAAGGACGCCACGATCCCCTTTCCGCACGCGAGCCTACCCGGTGGGGTCACACGACGGGCGGAGCACAGCGCGACGCCCCGGCACCTCTTCAGGAAAGAGGGCGCCAGGGGCGTCGCGTGTGGAGCTCGAGGGAGTCAGCCGAGTGAGCCCAGGGTGACGTCCACGCTCTGCGTCTCTCCGTCCCGGACGAATGTGACGGTCGCATCGCTTCCCGCCGCCGCCGCCCGGACCTGGGCGGTCAGGTCGATCGAGTCGGTGATCGGCACCCCGTTGAACGCGGTGACGATGTCGCCCTCGCGGATGCCCGCCGCTTCCGCGGCACCGCCGCTCGAGATCTCCTGGATGTACGCGCCCGAGATGGTGGCGTCTTCGACCGAGCTCGCCGCGACCACCGAGGCACCCAGCAGACCGTGCGTGGCTGCGCCGTCCGCGATGATCTCATCGGTGACGCGCTCGACGATGTTCGACGGGATCGAGAAGCCGACGCCGATCGATCCCGAGGAATCGGACGAGGACGACCCGGCCGTCGCGATCGCGACGTTGATGCCGATCAGCTTGCCTTCGGCGTCAACGAGCGCTCCGCCCGAGTTACCCGGGTTGATCGCCGCGTCGGTCTGGATGACCGCGATGCTGATGGTGCCGGCCGAGCTGCTCCCCTGGCCCTGCTGACCGGGGATGTCGAACTGGAACGGACCCTGCTGGCCCTGCTCCTGGTCTTCTTCGCCCTGGTCTTCGTCGGTGCCGGATTCGGGAGCCGCCGACGACGCGATCGAGATGCTGCGGTTCAGCGCGCTGACGATTCCCGTTGTAACGGTGTTGGACAGACCGAGCGGGGCACCGATCGCGACCGTCTGGTCGCCGACGTTCAGCTCGGACGAGTCTGCGAACTCGATCGGGGTCAGGCCCGAGGCGTCCTCGAGCTTGATCACGGCGAGGTCATAGGTGGGATCCGTTCCGACGATCTCGGCGTCGTAGATCTTGCCGTCCGACGTGGTCACGCGGATCGTCGGGGTACCCGTTGCACCATCGAGCGTCACGACGTGAGTGTTCGTTGCGACGTATCCGTCCTCGCTCAAGATGACACCGGAACCGCTGCCTCCCGACCCGCCTCCCGAAACTTCAATCGTGACGACGCTCGGAGTCACCTTGGCGGCGATCGCCGTCGTGGCGTTGACCTTGTCCGGGTTGTTGACGGTGACCGTCGACCCGCTCTGTACGACCGTCGTCGAGGGCGCGGCCCAGAGCTGTGTGCCCGCGTAGGCACCCCCGAGGCCGGCGGCACCGCCGACCAGCGCAGCGGCGACGATCAGACCGGCCACGCGGCCCGCAGCGGACTTCTTCTGCGCGGGGCGCGGGGCGGCACCCACGGAGCCGGGGGCGAACGGAAGCGTCGGCTGCGTGCCCGTCGCGTGCGTACCGTAGGCGGCGGTCGCCGCGGGACCGAAGGCCTGTCCACCGGAGGGTGCACCGGCGAAGGCGGGAGCCGCCGTGGGCGCAACGGGGCTGTAGGGCTGCTGGGCGCCGGGCAGCGGCGGCGCAGGCGGGTAGCCGTTGTGCGCCGAGGCCGCGGGCGGGGTGTGCGGGGGCACCGCGCCATGTGCGGGTGCTGCGTTCGCGGGTGCTGCGCCAGCCGTCGACGCGGCGGCCGGCACGGTGGGTGCATCGGGCGCGGTTGCCGCGTTCTCGCTCGCCGGCGTTGCGTCGCCGTTCGGCCGGGCCGCGTCATCGGTGGGGCTGGTGCCCTGGGTGTCGGTCATCGGGTGCTCCTTCGTTCAAATCTCCTTCACTGTGCTCTTGGATCCTGTGCGTTACATATGACGCGACCGCGTGTCGACTATGCGAACGGGCTGCCTTAGCCTGGAGCGCGGCGACCGCCTCGGGCGCCCCGTCAGGAGGCGTGGATGTCTGAGCCCACGGGCGCGTGGAAGCGCACCGCTGCGGGCGCCGGTTTGCTCGGCCCGGACGGGTCGGTCTCACCGACGATCTTCGCCGAGATGACCGCGCTGGCCACGAGTACCGGTGCAATCAACCTCGGCCAAGGCTTTCCGGACGAGGATGGCCCCCTCGAGGTGCTCGACGCCGCCCGCGAGGCGATCGCGCAAGGAGCGAACCAGTATGCGCCGGGCCGAGGCATCCCCGACCTGCGTCTGGCGATCTCCGAGCACCAGCAGCGGTTCTACGGACTCCACCTGGACCCCGATCGGCACGTACTCGTCAGCGCGGGGGCGACCGAGGCTATCGCTGCAGCCCTTCTCGCTCTCGTCGACTCCGCCGACGATGAGATCGTGGTGTTCGAGCCGTACTACGACTCGTACGCCGCATGCGTTGCCCTCGCGGGTGCTCGGCTCGTGACGGTTCCTCTCCGCTGGCCCGATTTTCAGCCTGATCTCGATGCCCTTGAGCGCGCGGTCACCGATCGCACCCGGGTCATCCTGGTGAACAACCCCCACAATCCGACCGGAGCTGTCTTCGAGACGCCGGTGCTGCAGCGAATAGTCGAGCTCGCCGAGCGGCACGATGCGATCATCGTGGCCGACGAGGTCTACGAGCACCTGACGTTCGATGTGCCGCACGTGCCGTTGGCGACGCTGCCCGGCGGCTGGGAGCGGACCCTCACGATCTCGTCCGCAGGCAAGACGTTCTCGACGACCGGGTGGAAAATCGGGTGGGCGACCGGTCCCGCTCCGCTCATCACGGCCGTCAACACGGTCAAGCAGTACCTGACGTATTCGAACGGCACGCCGTTCCAACCGGCCATCGCGACCGGTTTGCGGCTGCACGATTCCTTCTTCGAGGGCATCGCCTCGGAGCTGGCACTCAAGCGCGACATCCTCGGCGCGGGTCTGCGCGCGGCGGGCTTCACGGTGTCAGAGCCGCGCGGCTCGTACTTCACCGTCGCGGATGCGTCGCCACTCGGAGTCACGGATGCTGCGGCGTTCTGCCGCGATTTGCCGCAGCGTGCCGGGGTCGTCGGCGTGCCCGTGTCGGCCTTCGTCACCACGGAGCACCGCGCACAGTACGCGACGCTCGTGCGGTTCGCGGCGTGCAAGCGCGTCGAGGTGCTCGAGGATGCCGCCGGGCGTCTCGCCGCGCTTATGCGTTGAGCCCGCACGCTCTGAGCCTGTCGACGGGACACCGCGATGGCCAGTCCTCCCCAGGACGAGAAATCTCGTGCCCTACCCACGCCAGGCGAATCCAGAGATCCGTGCCGCAGATACGGCGCGATGATCTGCGCATGGGAATCCGTTACTACGCATACGCCTTCGACGCCGACCTCGCACGACAGGCGGTCGACGACCCGCACAGCATCCTGTCCAGTGACCCGCTCGCTGACGCTTGGGGTCTGGAACCGCATGCGAGCGTCGGCGTTACGACGTTCGAGCAAACCACACCCAAGCGCGACATGCTCTACCTGGACAAGGCTTGGCGGGCCCTTCAGTCGCTGACGCGACCGAGCCCTATCGAGGCCGCAACCGGGTCCTCGTATCGAATGTTCGAGGGCGACGTGACGATGCACGGGATGGGGTGGGACCCGTGGGTGAGAACGATCGTGCCGGAAGAGGTTCCGGCCATCCGCGACGACCTCTGCGCGATAGACGAGACCCGGGTACACGCATGGGCGCGGACGTGGCGCAGTCCGCACGGCGCGGACGACGATGCCGAGCTTCAATACGTTCTCGATTACCTCCGCCGCGCTCAGGAATTCCTTGAATCACTGGCCGACGAAGGCCGAGGGATGGTCTACCTCATCGGGTGAACCGGGCGTAATATATAGACAGCTTATATATATCGAGGGGGGCGTCATGGCCGTCACATCCATTGATATCGACCGCGATCTTCTGCACGACGCGAAAGAACTGCTGGACGCATCCACCAACAAAGAAGCCGTGCAGCGCGCTCTGCAGTACACGATCACGATGCAACGACAGCGACTGGCGTTCGAGCGGATCTCGCAGCGAGAGTTCACTGACGAGCAGATCGATGCACCGAAGATCGACTACACGCCGTAGTCCCCCACGTCGGTCAGAGGCACGTGAACGAGTCAAAGTCCCCCACTCCGGTCGAGCGCCGCGGGTACTTGGTAGATAACAGCGTGCTGCAGAAGCTGTCACGCAGCGCGAATATACAGCGCCGGTTCGCGGAGATCACCAATACATACCCGATCTACACATGCCCTCCGCAGGTTCTCGAATACTGCTGGTCGGCAAGAAACCCCGCAGAATACGCCGAGCTGCGGCGGGATATGGACCTCTACACGCCCGCGGGAATCGCACCTGAACAGAGCGCGATTCTCGATATTCATCAAGCCTTGTGGGACAAGGGACTCATGCGCGGAGCCGGAAACGCGGATGTTCTCATCGCGGCGTATGCCCTGGCAAACGACCTCACCCTGCTCACGGCTGATCATGACTTCGAGCACATTCAGCGGGCTCTCGGGCACGGAATCCTGCGGCAGGAGTACGTGGCGGAGCAGAGCGATCCGCCCGGCTAGATCACCGGGGCTCGACGCGGAAACGACGGAGCGCCAGCGCCGGGTTCGTCCGCCGCACACGCTCGACAGCCGCACGATCGACGAAACCCACCACGACGTCCGTCCCGGTGCCCATGGCCGCTATCTCGACGCCCTGCGGGTCGATGACGGCGCTATGTCCGACGCCGAGGGGCGGTGGATGATCTGCTGCCGCCACGTAGAGCGTGTTCTCGATGGCTCGGGCCCTGAGCAGCGTCTGCCAGTGGTACTCCTTGAGCGGACCGCGCACCCACTCCGCCGGCACCAGGACGACGTCGGCTCCGGCGTCCGCCAGCAGCCGTGTCACCTCGGGGAACCGCAGGTCGTAGCAGGTCTGGAGGGCGAACCGCAGTCCCTCGCATTCGAACGTCTGGGGTTGCGTGATCTCGCCCGCCTCGACCCAGTCGGACTCGCGTTGACCGAACGCGTCGTACAGGTGGAGCTTGCGATACAGCGCCTGCACTCCCGCACCGTTCACCGCGACCGCGGTATTTCGAACCCGCTGCTCGTCGTCCGCTCGCTCGACCATGCCTGCGACGATGTGGACGTCATGCTGGGCGGCGAGCGCCACGAGCCCGGCAACGAAGGGCCCCTCGATCGTCTCGGCGTTGGCGGCGAGGGACTCGTCGAACGGGTCGACGAAGTAGCTCGAATACTCGGGGAAGACCACGAGCCGTGCGCCACGCGCGACAGCGCGCTCGACGAGTTCGCCGATCGATTCGAGATTGGCCTCGCGAGACGCGGTCGGCGCGAACTGGGCCACCCCGACCCCCACGGACTCGCCCATCAGGAATGGTCCTCTCCGCGGACGCGCCAGATCACGGGCACGACCACCCACAGCACGATGATGAGCGCCCCGAGGGACGCGGCCGCGATGTACGCCGCATCCCGACCCAGCACGACATCGAACACGAACGCGACCACGCCCACCAGCAAGACCGAGACCGTGCCGAGCGCGATCATCAGGGCCGTGTGTCCGTATGCCACGATCAACCCCTTTTCCCGCCGCCGGAAGAGGAAGCGATGCAGCGCGACCGGCGCGAGCGCGATGATCGCGCTCAGCGCCGAGGCGACGACCAGAAACAGGTAGAACGCCCGCTGTCCCTCATCGAGATCCGCGAAAGCGGGCTGAAATGCCAGAGCGAGCAAGAAGCCGGTCAGGATCTGGGTGCCGGTTTGTAGAACGCGGAGCTCTTGCAGCACCTCGATCCAGTTGCGGTCATACCGTTCCGAGGGGGTCTCGTGCCGACCGTCGCGCGCGCTTTCGGCGAGATCGGGCTCGGTGGAGATGTCGCGACGCGCGGCATGTGCGATTCCCTCAGCGTCGACCATGTCCCCATCCTGACGTGCATGGTGACAGGCGGCAAGCCGGCCGAAAAGCAGAGAGTCCCGGAAGCCTTGACGGCTTTCGGGACTCTCTTTTTGTTGCGGGGGCAGGATTTGAACCTACGACCTCTGGGTTATGAGCCCAGCGAGCTACCGAGCTGCTCCACCCCGCGGCACAAGAATCGAGCTTAGCATGCGATCAGGGGGCGGTCGAATCGAGACGACCTCGGTCACAACTTCAGGACCGCGGCTCGAGCCGACCGACACCGTAGCGGCGCTCGGGCGGGACATCCGTCGCAGCGCACAAAGCGACCCACACCTCGCGCGGGTCGACGCCCGCCGCAATCGCGACAGCGGCGGTGCGGCCGCCGAGTGCGTCGAGTCCGAGGTCGGCGGTCACGACGGCACCATAGGCGGCGCCGAACTCATCCTCGACGGCGCGCTCGAATTCGCTTCGACGCATCCGGGGTCAGCGCAGCGACAGCTCGGCGTCGACCGACGCGACGAGGTCGTCGGGAACGACATCCGGGAAGGTCTGGAGGCCTTCCATCACAGAAATGCGATCGCCGACTTCGCGCATGATCGTCGAAATGGGCACGTCGAGTGCCTCGGCCACAGAAGCGAGGATCTCGCTCGAGGCTTCTTTCTGACCACGCTCAACCTCGCTGAGGTAGCCGAGCGCGACGCTTGCCTTGCCGGCGACCTGACGGAGGGTTTGACCCTTCTGCAGACGGAAGTCCCGAAGGACGTCCCCGATCTCTTGACGAACCAGGATCATGATGCCCCCTCCTCACTGTCCTCGCTGTGCCCCACCGGGTGGGCCACATTACAGCACCGAATGGTGCCAATCTAATGCCCCCCGCTTTGCAGAGGCTGGGAATCACCGAATGTAACGGAGACGAAACACGTGGTATTCCCTCAGACGATGCTCAACAGGGCGCCGAGGGCAAAGCCGACGCTTTCCGACCGGATGGTTGCCCGATCGCCATTCAGTTGCAGCGTGAGGACGCGGGAATCGTCGGGTGTGCTCATCCCGATATGAACCGTACCCACGGGTTGTCCGTCGGGAGAGTCGGGACCCGCGATGCCCGTCGTCGCGATGCCGACTTCGGCCGGCCGGCCGTCGATCGCCACCGCGCGGCGCACACCGTCGGCCATCTGGCGCGCCACCTCGGGGTGCACTGCGCCATGCTCGGCGAGGAGCGCCGCATCCACGCCGAGCAGCGAATGCTTGAGCGGGGTGGCGTAGGCCACGATCGCGCCCCGCACCGTGGCGGAGGCCCCGGGAACGGAGATCAGCGCTGCCGCGAGCATGCCTCCGGTGAGCGACTCGGCGATGCCGAGCGTCCAGCCGCGCGCACGCAGTCGCTCCAAGGCGACGGCGGCATCCTGTGCGGCGTCGCCGGTGGATGCGTAAGGCCGCCACTCCCCCGCGGACCGCCCCTCTTCGGTCATGTTCGGTCGGTGCGGGAACGGCGTGCGCCGCGGATCTCGGTCACGACGTAGTCGATCCCGCTCGCGATGGTCAGGATGACAGCGATCCACATCGTCACGATATTGACCCAGATGATCCATTCCCCCACCACCGATGACAGCGGGAGCAACGCGAGCGACAGGGCGACGGCCTGGGCGACGGTCTTGAGCTTGCCCATCCACGCGGCCGCGACGACATGGTCACTCGCGACGAGGAGGCGGTGCACCGTGATGCCGACCTCGCGGATCAGCACGATGATCGTGATCCACCACGGCAACTCGAGCAGGATCGACAGACCGATGAAGGCGAATCCCGTCAGCACCTTGTCGGCGATCGGGTCGAGGAGCTTGCCGAGGTCGGTGACGATCTTGTAGCGCCGAGCGATGTAGCCGTCGATCCCGTCGGTCGCGATCGCGACGATGAACAGCACCGCCGCCCACCAACGCAGTGCGCCATCGGCGCCGCCGTCGGCGAGCAGCATCCACAGGAAGACGGGGGCGCAAAGAATCCGCGCGATCGTGATCGCGTTGGGGAGCTGCCGAGGAACGGCCATCAGTCGCGCCCCGTCAGGCCCCAGGCATCCTCGTCGCTGTCTTCAGCGTCGACGACCGGCAGGCCGTCGTACTGGGCAGCGAGAGAGTCGGCGACCGCGTCGGTGCCGTAGCGCGAGTCCGCCTCGTACCCGACGGCCGGGGCCGGAGCCGCGGCGGGGGCAGCAGGCGCAACAGGCGCGGCCGGGGCCACGTCGCCGCGGAGCATGCCCAGGACCTCGGGGAGTTGTTCGGCGGTCACCAGAACGTCACGAGCCTTCGAGCCTTCAGAGGGACCGACGATCTCACGCGCTTCGAGCAGGTCCATCAGGCGTCCGGCCTTGGCGAACCCGACGCGGAGCTTGCGCTGCAGCATCGACGTCGATCCGAACTGGGTCGAGACGATCAGTTCGGCCGCCGCAAGCAGCAACTCGAGGTCGTCACCAATGTCGGCGTCGATCTCTTTCTTCTCGGCCACGGCCGCGACATCCGAGCGGTACTCCGGACGCGCCTGTCCGGTCACGTACGCCACGACCGTCTCGATCTCACGCTCGCTCACCCACGCGCCCTGCACACGGATCGCCTTCGAGGCGCCCATCGGCAGGAACAATCCGTCTCCCTGGCCGATCAGGCGATCGGCGCCGGGCTGGTCGAGGATGACGCGGGAGTCGGTCACGCTCGTCACGGCGAAGGCGAGACGCGACGGAACGTTGGCTTTGATCAGACCCGTGACGACGTCAACGCTCGGGCGCTGGGTCGCGAGCACCAGGTGGATACCGGATGCTCGCGCGAGCTGGGTGATGCGGACGATCGAGTCCTCGACGTCGCGCGGGGCGACCATCATCAGGTCGGCGAGCTCATCGACCACCACGAGCAGGTACGGGTAGGGCTTCAGCACACGTTCGCTGCCCGCGGGCAGCTGGATCTCGTTCGCGACGACGGCCTTGTTGAAGTCGTCGATGTGGCGGAACCCGAACGACGCGAGGTCGTCGTACCGCATGTCCATCTCTTTCACGACCCACTGCAGCGCCTCGGCGGCCTTCTTGGGGTTCGTGATGATGGGCGTGATCAGGTGGGGCACGCCCGCGTACGACGTCAGCTCGACGCGCTTCGGGTCGATCAGCACCATGCGAACCTCGGAGGGCTTCGCGCGCATCAGCAAGCTCGTGATCATGGAGTTCACGAAGCTCGACTTACCCGAACCGGTCGAACCGGCCACGAGCAGGTGGGGCATCTTCGCCAGGTTGGCGACAACGAACCCGCCGCCGACGTCCTTGCCCACACCGATGGTCATGGGATGCGTGGACTGCTGCGCATTTCCCGAGCGAAGCACATCGCCGAGCGTCACGATCTCGCGGTCGGCGTTCGGGATCTCGACACCGATCGCGCTCTTGCCAGGAATCGGGGCGAGGATGCGGACCTCGTTGGATGCGACGGCGTACGCGATGTTGTTCGTCAGTGCCGTGATGCGCTCGACCTTGACACCCGGGCCGAGTTCGATCTCGTACTGAGTCACTGTCGGACCGCGCGAGAAGCCCGTGACCCGAGCATCCACGCCGAACTGGCGCAGCACCTCGGTCAGTGAGCGCACGACCTCGTCGTTCGCGGCCGAGCGCGCCTTGGCGGGCGTGCCCGCGGCGAGCGCGCTGACCGACGGCAGACGATACGGGTTTGCGGGGCGGTTGCCGGCGAGGGCGCCGTCCGTTCCCAGGCCGGACAATCCGGGCAGCACGCCGTCATCGACGGACTCGGTCGCGTCGTCGTGAATGGATGTGCGGTGGATCGATGTACCCTGCTGCCGCGCGGCCGCAGCGGCGCGTTCCGCATCGGCGAGCAGATTCGGGTCGATGACTTCCGTCAGCGCGTCCGGCGAGAACACCGGGGCGGGTGGGACGGGCGGAGCCGTGGCGATGGCCTGTTCGAAACCGCCGTGCGTCGAGCCCGGCGTCAGCAACTCCGTGAGGTCCTGCGAACTCAGGGCCCCCTCGGGGTCTTCCTCGCGGCCGGTCTTGTTGCGACGCCACCAGGGGGTGCTCGGATCTTCGGCCTCGGCGGCGACCTCGGGCTTGCCCGTGGTCGCGGTGTCGGCCTCGGGGCGCGCATGCTCTCCGAACATCCACGCATACAGATCGCCCATCCGCGAACCGATGCGGTTCGGCGGGGTCTTGGTGATGATGAGGACGCTCAAGAGTGCAACGAGCACCAACACGATCCAGGCGCCGATCGGTGTCAGCGCGAGGGCGAGGGGTTCGGCGACCATCCAGCCGAACAATCCGCCCGAGCGGCTGAGCACGGGCAGACCCTCACTCGGGACGGGGCGGTCACCGGCGAGATGGCAGAAGCCCGCGCCGGTCAACACCAGCATCCCGAAGCCGATGCCGATGCGTCCGTTGTCGTGCACGCTCGAGGGGTGGCGGAAGAGCCAGCCCGCCAGGATCAGCACGAGTACCGGCAGAACGAAGGCGAGTCGCCCGAGCATGCCGCCGACGCTGTAATCGGAGATCGAGCGAGCGACGTCGTTGCCGATGAAGAACCATTCGATGACGCCGCCGGCAATGGCCAGCAGCACGAGCAGGAACGGGAAGCCGTCGCGGCGCTGATCCTTCTCGAGTGTCTCGGGTCCGAACGCGCGGAACAGCCCGCCGACACCGTGAGCGACGCCCATCCAGGCGCGCGCGATGACGGGCGGCCGTTCGGGCTCGTCGTCATACCGCTTCGGTGCGGGCGCGGGCTTTCGCGCGCGCGTCGTGGTGCCCTTAGCGGGCGTGCGGCCGCTCTTGGTCGGGCTGGTACTCCTGGCCATTCCCCCACGGTACGACTGACGTGCGACGTTCGGCCGCAGCGACGCGGCTCGACCTCACGCCGGTCTCAGCCCCGGCTCACCGCAGGCGCTTGACCATGGTGTCTCGACCGACTCCGGGTTGTGTCACGGCGAAGCCCTCAGAGCGGTAGAACACCGCGGCGAAGTTGCCGCGCGCGACGTTCAGGCTGAGTCGAGCGAACCCGGTCTGCGCCGCGTGCGCCGTCAGCTGCTTCAGCAGCGCCCGCCCCACCCCGTGCGCGCGCCAGATCGGCCGCACGCCGATGATCATCTCGGGAACCCCCGTGCCGACATGGGCGAAAGAGGGGTCGGTGCGCGGAAGCATCCGGTACCAGGCGGCGCCGATGGGTGATCCCTGCGGGTCGAGCGCGACGAACCCGGCGTCGCTCGGACGCATCCACCCCGCGACGAACCGGCCGTGCTCGGGTGTGGACAGAATCTGATGCCGTGGACGCGCACCGCCCGCACGCCAATTGACGGCTTCGACGACCATGTCCGCCAAGAACCCGCCATCCGCCTGGGCGGCGGGACGCGTGGTGAACGAGGCGGGCATGCGGCGAGTGTAGCGGCGCAGCGCCCCCTGTTACGCCTCGATGACGAGCGGCACGATCATCGGGCGACGACGCAGCGACTGGCTGACCCAGCGACCGATCGTCCGGCGCACGATCTGCGCGAGCGCGTGCGTGTCCCGCACACCCGACTGGGCGGCTTCCTCGAGGGCAGCGGCGATCTTCGGCTTGACACTGTCGAACACCTTGTCGTCTTCGGCGAAGCCGCGCGCGTGGATCTCGGGGCCGGTGATGATCTTGCCTGTCGCGGCGTCGACGACGACGATGACCGAGATGAAGCCCTCTTCGCCGAGGATGCGGCGATCCTTGAGGTCGGCATCCGTGATCTCACCGACGGTCGATCCGTCGACATAGACGAACCCGATGTCGAGCTGGCCGACGACGGATGCGACGCCATCACGCAGATCGATGACGGTGCCGTTCTCGGCCAGGAACGTGCGCTCGATCGGAATGCCGCTCGACTGCGCGATGCGGGCGTTGGCGGTCAGGTGCCGGTACTCGCCGTGGATCGGCAGCACGTTCTTCGGCTTCAGGATGTTGTAGCAGTAGAGGAGCTCACCCGCGGCCGCGTGGCCCGAGACGTGCACCTTCGCGTTGCCCTTGTGGACGACGTTGGCGCCGAGCTTGGTGAGCCCGTCGATCACGCGGTAGACCGCGTTCTCGTTACCCGGGATCAGGCTCGACGCGAGGATCACGGTGTCGCCCGGACCCGGCTCGATCTCGTGGTCGAGATTCGCCATGCGACTCAGCACGGCCATCGGCTCACCCTGCGAACCTGTCGACATGTAGACGATCTTGTCGTCGGGCAGGTCGCGCGCCTTCTTGTAGTCGATGAGCACACCCTCGGGCACCCGCAGGTAGCCGAGGTCGGACGCGATCGTCATGTTGCGCACCATGCTGCGTCCGAGGAACGCGACGCGACGGCCATGTGCGGCCGCTGCATCCAGCACCTGCTGCACACGGTGGACGTGACTGGAGAAGCTTGCGACGACGACGCGACGCTGGGCCTTGCCGATCACCTGATCGAGCACCGGACCGATCGAGCTTTCGAGCGGCGTGAAGCCCGGGACATCCGCGTTCGTCGAATCGACGAGGAACAGATCGACGCCCTCTTCGCCCAGACGCGCGAAGGCGCGCAGGTCGGTCAGGCGGCCGTCGAGCGGCAGCTGGTCCATCTTGAAGTCACCCGTGGCGAGCACGAGGCCCGCGGGCGTGCGAATCGCGACGGCGAGCGCGTCCGGGATCGAGTGGTTGACCGCGATGAACTCGAGGTCGAACGGGCCGACCTTCTCGTGCTGGCCCTCGCGCACGGTGAGGCTGTACGGGCGGATGCGGTGCTCTTTGAGCTTCGCTTCGATCAGCGCAAGCGTCAGCCCGGAGCCGATGATGGGGATGTCGCCCTTTAGCTTCAACAGGTACGGAACCGCGCCGATGTGGTCTTCGTGACCGTGGGTCAGAACGAGGCCGACGATGTCGTCGAGACGGGACTTGATCGGCTCGAAGTCCGGCAGGATCAGGTCGACACCCGGCTGGTGCTCTTCGGGGAACAACACACCGCAGTCGACGATGAGGAGCTTGCCCTCGTACTCGAAGACGGTCATGTTGCGACCGATCTCGCCGAGTCCGCCGAGGGGGAAGACGCGCAGGGTGCCCTGTTCGAGGGCGGGCGGATCGTAGACGTTCGTGGGCATGCTGCCTCCAGGGAGCCTCGCGGCTCCCGCTCGTGTGTTGTTGTGGTGTGCGCGGCCCGGTGAGGGGTCCGCGGCTGTGGTTTTTGGCCCGGGTTCGGGCTGTGGTCTTTTGGCGCCCGTTCGGGCGATGGTCCGTTTCCCGTGCGCTGGGCGCGGGGGCGGGATCAGCGGGTCGTGCCGTGGATCTTCGGGAGAGCGCCGCCTGCGGCCGCGTTGCGGTCAGGACGGAAGTTCGAGAAGTCGGCACCCGCGACCTCGCGAACGAGGGCGAGCTCGTCCTCGATCGCGGCGGCTTCCCACTCTTCCGGGCCAACGAGCGGCAGGCGCACCCGTGGGCTGCCGATCCGACCGAGGCCGTGCAGGATGTACTTCGCGGCGACGGTGCCCGGCACGTGCGTCATCACCGCGCGAACCAGGGGCTCGAGCTGCTTGTGCGCCGCGGTGGCCGCTGCGAGGTCGCCGCGGTTCACGGCATCCACGATCGTGCGGTACGGCGTCGCGGTGATGTTCGCCGTGACACCGATCAGGCCAGAAGCCCCGATCGCCAGGTGCGGCAGCACGTTGGCGTCGTCGCCCGAGAAGTACATCAGATCGGTCTGGTTGAGCACGCGGCTGACCTCGCTGAAGTCGCCCTTGGCATCCTTGACGGCGAGGATGTTCGGGTGTTTGGCGAGACGCAGAATCGTCTCGTACTTGATCTCGACCCCGGTGCGCCCCGGGATGTCGTAGAGAATGACCGGCAGGTCCGTGGCGTCCGCAACGAGGCGGAAGTGCGTGAGGATGCCTGCTTGAGTCGGCTTGTTGTAGTACGGCGTGACGATCATGATGCCGTCGGCGCCGGCCTTTTCGCTCGCCTTGTACAGCCCGATCGCGTGGGCCGTCTCGTTCGAGCCGCCGCCCGTGATGATCTTGGCGCGTCCGGCCGAGACGTCCTTGCCGACCTCGACCAGACGGAGCTTCTCAGCATCCGTCAACGTGCTCGTCTCACCGGTCGTACCCGTCACGAC
Organism: Microbacterium sp. C448; assembly: GCF_000582705.2. Lineage (NCBI taxonomy): Bacteria > Bacillati > Actinomycetota > Actinomycetes > Micrococcales > Microbacteriaceae > Microbacterium > Microbacterium sp. C448. The sequence continues at coordinate 20,074 of NZ_HG779633.1, read as the reverse complement.
GATTCCATCCGCACCCGCCGTGATGACGTCGTCGATGTGCTTCTCGACAGCGGGCCAATCGACCTCGCCGTCGGCCGTCATGGGGGTGACGAGCGCGACCAGCACCTGACCGAAGGGATTGGCGGTGTGAGTCATGGTTCCTAGGCTATCGGGCCGCGGTGTCGTGCAACCTCACTCGTGTGACGACCGCGGAGACTCCCGGGGTCACAGCGATCGCTCAGCGGCCACTCTCCCCCACCCGTGCAGCGAACGACGGCGGCACCAGACGGGTCAGCGCCACGAGCGCCTTGTACCGCAGAGACGGAACCGACACGGCCTTGCCGCGGGCGATATCCCGGAGGGATTCCGAGACGACGTCGGATGCGTCGAGCCAGAGCGCGGCGGGCACGCCCTCATTGCCGGGCGCGAGACCCATGCGCTCGTGGAAGCCCGTATGCGTGAAGCCCGGGCAGACTGCCGTGACGGTCACCCCGCGGGGTGCGTACCGCCCGTTCGCCCACCGGCTGAAACTGATCAGCCAGCCCTTGCAGGCGCCATACGTCGAGCGCGGGATGAAGCCGGCCACCGAAGCGATGTTGACGATCCGTCCGCTGCCACGCTCGAGCATGCCGGGCAGGGCCGCCCGCATGAGGCGCATCGGCACCTCGACGTGCAGCGCAAGGTGGCGCGCCTCATCTTCGATGTCGTTGCTCTCGAACGCGAGGTCCAGCCCGAAGCCGGCGTTGTTGACGAGCATCTCGATGGGGCGCGCGACCTCAGCGAGGCGGTCCGTCACCTTCTCGAGCTGGCGCGGCTTGGTGAGGTCGACGGCGAGCACCTCGTAAGAGATCCCGTGGTCGCGGGCAAGCTCCGCCCCGAGGCGCTCGAGCGCCCCGCGATCGCGGGCGACGAGCACGAGGTTCGCACCACGCGCCGCCAGCTGGCGGGCGTACTCGGTGCCGAGTCCCGAGCTGGCGCCCGTGATGAGCACTGTCTTGGCCATCGCGCGCGAGCCCGGCGCCTCAGGGCGCGACGCGACCGTTGCCGTTGAACGAGGCGTGCGTGAACGGCATGAGATCGGTCCAGATGTGCTCCATCTTTTCCGCCACCATCTCGATCTCGCGCTGCGGGAACGACGGGAAGTGGGTGCCCTCACGCTTCGTACGCAAGGACAGGAAGTTCATCAGGGCACGGGCGTTCATCGTCACGTACATCGACGAGTAGATGTTCAGCGGAAGCACGATGCGGGCGACCTCGCGGGCAACACCGGCGTCGAGCATCCGCTGGTATGCCTCGAACGCGTGGACGGATGCCTCGCGCGTGACAGCATCCGTCAGCGCAGTCTGTTCCGGGGTCCCCTCGAGGAACTCGTACGCACCCGGCTTGCCCACCTGGATCAGGCGACGGTCAGCGGCGGGAACGTAGAACACCGGGCGGAGCTCGCGGTAGCGGCCCGACTCTTCGTTATAAGACGCGATGCGGTGCCGCATGAACTCGCGGAACACGAAGATCGGGGCCTGAACGTAGAACGTCATCGAGTTGTGCTCGAACGGCGAACCGTGGCGGTCGCGCATGAGGTAGTTGATCAGTCCGCGATCACGAGCGGACGCGTCGGCACCGGATGCGGCTTCTTCGAGTGTCTGCTCGCCCATCGTCGAGACGCGCGCAGCGAACAACACATCGCTGTCGGACGCGCTCGAACGCACGAGCTCGACGGTCACGTCGGAGCGGAACTCGACGGCGGGGACGGTGGACTCGGCGGAGATAGCAGCATCGGTCACGCGCCCAGACTACCCGCGAGCGTCCGGACGATTGTTACGGCGTAGCCGTTAAAAGTCTCTCGAGCGAGCCCCGGCCTGCCCGACACGCCTATCCTGGGTTGCTGTGACTCTCGTTGAAGCCCTGATCGGATTGGCCGTCTTGCTGACGGTCACCGTTGTCGCGGGCATCGTCGTGCGGTGGAACCAGGGACGCGCGCATCACCACGTGCCCCATGAGGTCGTCGAACCCGCGCGGCTCGGCGCCGACGGACTGGGCGATGTCGCAACACTTCTGCAGTTCAGCACCGAAATGTGCTCGCGCTGCCCGGGCGTTCACCGCACCCTCTCGGCCGTCGCAGATGCGCGCCCGGGCGTGCGTCATCTCGACGTCGACCTGACCAATCGTCCCGACATCGCGAAGCACTTCCACGTCCTGCAGACCCCGACGACACTCATCCTCGATCGCGACGGCGTCGTGCAGACGCGCTTCGGCGGTGTCGCGCGCCGCGATGTGATCGAGATGGAGCTGGCGCGGGTGATCGGTGCTGACGCAGCACCCGAAGCGGAGCCCGAACGTGTCTGATCGAACCAGCGCCCCCGCGGGCATCGACCCGCGTGGACCACGCTTTGCGGCATCCATCACCGCTGTTTTGCTCGCCGTGGCCGTGCTGCTGGGGCTGACAGGTCTCTCGACGTCCCAGAGTTTCGACTTCGGAATCGTTTCGGGGACCGGAAGCACACTCCCCGGCGACGGATCGTTCGCGATCACCTACGCCTCCCTCGCTCAGCGCGCACTCGACCCGGGTTTCCTGCTGATGCTCGTGATCGCCCTGCTATTCCTGTGGGGCGTGCTCGCGCCGCGCACGGCGCCGTGGGGTGCGCTGTTTCGCCGGGTCATCCGGCCGCGTCTGAAGCCCCCGACCGAGCTCGAAGACCCGCGCCCGCCCCGCTTTGCGCAGGGCGTCGGACTGTTTGTCGTCACGATCGGCCTCGTCCTGCACCTCGCGGGGGTGCCGTGGGCGCTACCGATCGCCGCCGCCGCCGCGTTTGTCGCCGCGTTCCTGAACGCCGTCTTCGGTCTGTGCCTCGGCTGCCAGCTGTACCTCGTCCTCCAGCGTGCGGGCGTCGTCGGGCGCGCGCGTCCCGCCGTCTGAGACGCAATCCTCGGCGTTACGTCGCGCACGCCCCGCGGGCCGGATTAGGCTGACCGGAGAGACAGGTCGTCGGTGATCCGTGCCGACGATGCAGCGGCACAACCAACCCGGAGGACTCCCATGAGCGTTACGAGCGAAGCCAGCACCGCCTGGAAGGGCAGCCTCATGGGCGGCTCGGGCACGGTCGCCCTCGACACCTCCCACGCCGGCACTTTCGACGTCAACTGGAAGGCCCGTTCCGAGGGATCCGGTTCCGTCACGACGCCCGAAGAACTCATCGCCGCGGCTCACTCGTCCTGCTTCAGCATGGCGCTCTCGCACGCGCTAAGCGAGAACGGCACCCCGCCCGAGAGCGTCGACACCACGGCATCCGTCACCTTCGTGCCGGGCACCGGAATCACGGGCAGCCACCTGAATGTCAACGCGGTCGTACCGGGGCTCAGCGCCGAAGACTTCGCCAAGATCGCGCAGGACGCGAAAACGGGATGCCCCGTCTCGCAGGCTCTCGCGGGCATCGAGATCACGCTCGAGGCGACGCTCGCCTGAGGCGGGCGGATCGGATGTCTCAGCGCGTCGTCATCGCGGGCGCCTCTGGCCTGATTGGCCGGACGCTCACCGACAGTCTTCTCGCCGACGGCATCGAGGTGACGACTCTCGTTCGGCGTGAGCCACAGGGCCCTTCTGAGGTCCGCTGGCTGGACGGCTCGCCGCTCGATCCGAGCGTGCTCGAGGGGGCCACGGCTGTCGTCAACCTGAACGGTGCGAGTATCGGGCGCATCCCGTGGACGTCGTCCTACAAGCGAACGTTGGTGTCGTCCCGACTCGAGGCCACGGGTGTGCTGGCGAAATCCTTGCGCACGCTCGGCGACAACGCTCCGGCATTCGTGTCCGCCAGCGCGATCGGCTATTACGGGTCCGTTCCCGGACGCGAATTGCGCGAGGACGCGGGCCCGGGGGATGGATTCCTGAGCGACCTGTGTGTCGAGTGGGAGGCCACCGCGCGCACGGCCGGGTCGGCGCGCGTCGCGCTGCTCCGGACCGCGCCCGTCGTCCACCCCGAGAGCGTGCTGAAACCCCTGATCCTGCTGACGAGGTTCGGGCTCAGCGGGCCGATGGGCCGCGGTACACAGGTCTGGCCGTGGATCTCGCTCGTCGACGAGGTGCGCGCCATCCGCCACGTCATCGATGCGCAGCTCGAGGGACCCGTCAATCTGTCGGGGCCGACCCGCGCGACCGCCAACGATCTCGGCTTCGCGCTGGCGCGCCGCATGAACAGGCCCTACATCCTGCGCGCACCGGCGTGGGCTCTCCGCCTGGGACTCGGACGCGACATGGCCGACGCGGTGCTACTCGTCGATGCACACGTCGTGCCGGCCGCGCTCGAGGCATCCGGGTTCACGTTCACGCACACGACCGTTGACGAGGCGGTGGCGGCGGTCATCCCTGCCGCGCCCTGAGCGGTCCGGGCGAGGTCAGCGCTCGCCCGGGCTCGTACGCTTGCCCCGACGTTCGGCGGACTCGAACTTGATCGCCTGCCGCACGGCCGATCGAGCACGCCGCCGGTCCCCCGCACCGTCATACGCAAGGCCGAGCCGGTACCAGGCGCGCCAGTCATCGGGCGCGGACTCTACTGCGTCGCGGTACTTCGGGAAGAGCGCCTCGGCCTCGTCGCGATCGACTCGCCCGCTCGGACGCACCGACAATTGCTCGTCGGGCAGGGCACCCTCGTGATCGAGCCGTCGACCGAGGCTTTCCGCGCGCATCCCGAACCAGAGTTCGCGCCCGATGGCCCACGCCGCGATCGCCGGCAAGACGAACAGCGCGACTCCCATGGCAACGCCGACAGGATCGCCCGTGGTCATCAGCAGGTATGCCCGTTGAGAGACCAGCACCAGGTACAGCGCCAGCACGACGGCCATGATGGCCGCGCCGATGCGTGCGCTCACAGGCCGGTGACCCGCGCTACCTGCCCGGGCACGCCACCGTCGTCGACGGGATTCTCCGACTTGTCTCCGGGCAGACGGATGCCGACGTCGACGAATCGGTCGAGTCCCACAACGACGCCGCGCACGGTGCGCGCCGCATCGAGGGCGATGCGGATGCCGGGCGCGTAGGCCAACGCCGGGTCGACCGTGTCGTGGACGATCTGGAGCGACTCCCCCGGGCCCGACAGCAGCACCTCTTGGCGCGCGATCACGCCTGGACGGCGAAGCGAATGGACGGGGATGCTCGCAACGCGCTGACCGCGGGCGCGCTGGTCGGTGTGCGGCGCCTCGACCGGCCCGACGCTTTCCCGCGCCGCGGCCATCAGCTCGGCCGTGCGCACCGCGGTGCCACTCGGCGAATCGACCTTGCGTTCGTGGTGCGCCTCGACGATCTCGATCGAGGGGAAGAACGGGGCCGCGGCGGCGGCGAGGGCCGTACCGATGACCGAGCCGAGCGAGAAGTTGGGGATGAACACGACGCCCGTGCCCGCGGCCTCGACGAGGGGCCGGACGAGGGCGATGCGCTCCTGCGACCAGCCCGAGGTACCGACAAGAACGTTGATTCCGCGTTCGATGGCCGCACGGACGACGTCGATCGAAACAGCCGGGCTCGAGACATCGACCACCAGATCCGATCCGTCGATCTCGGTGATCTCGCTCCGCGAAGACAGCACCGCGACGACCTCGTAGCCCTCGGTTTCCTCGATCACCTCGCGGACCACGCCGCCGAGGCGACCTGTTCCACCCACGATGGCTACGCGTGTCGTCATGTGCCCATCCTAGGTTCGGGTCATGGGGCTCGGCGGGACGCCGGGCCGGGGCGGCATAGGCTCGACCCGTGGTGCGATTCATCGAGATGGCGCCGGATGCTCCGGTCGCCCATGGGCTGCTGACCGAGTACTTCGCGGCCCGGGCCGAGGTGTTCCCGGGCGGTGGTTATCGACCGACGTATCCGGATCCTTCGGTGTTCGTCGCCCCGGACGGTGTGTTCCTCGTGATCGAAGACGAGGGCGCTGCGGCGGGGGCCCGCCGCCCAGTGGGATGTGGAGGCATCCGGCGCATCCCCGACGGTCCGGCCGGGGTGCGATACGAGGTCAAGCACCTGTACCTCGACCCCTCGACGCGGGGACGCGGGTGGGGTCGACTGCTACTCGACGAGCTCGAGCGTCGGGCACGCACCTGGGGTGCCGCCCAGCTCGTGCTCGACACCCACCACACCCTCGAGGCCGCCGGCGGCCTCTACGCCTCGGCGGGATTCGAGCCGATCGCGCCCTACAACGACAACCCCAACGCGACGCGGTGGTACGGGAAAGCCCTCGGGTGATCAGAGTCCCCGCCGGTGCGGGCGCTCGGGCGTTCGCAATTCAGTCTTTCGGGGCCGAGTAGGCGGGCTGATCCGTGCGAATCCGCGGGGGCTCACCCATGCGACACACGCGCCGACTGAATTGTGAACGCGTGCGGTGGAAGACCAGCGCGGGGCAGTCAGACCGGATCTAGACCGGGTGGGTCTCGGGCAGGCCCGTGCGCAGCTCGAACGGCAGGTGCGCGAGGTCGTTGTGGGTCAGCAGTGTCCACGGCCGCCCCTGCTTCTGCGCGATCACCGTCAGACCGCAGTGGGCCTGGTTGAGCGTCATCCAGCGCCACTCGGGGGCCCCGAGTACCTCGCGCACGAACCAACTGATCACGAAGTTGTGCGTGATCACGAGTTCGTGCACCTCGCCGGTCCGGCGCACGAGAAACTCGCTGACGGCGTCGGCCATCTGCGCGCGACCCGCCTCGATCTCGGCATCGGTGACCGAGCCGAAGAACGGCTCGTAAACCGCGGGCGTCTCGGGCGACATGCCCGACGGCACGCAGTCGAACAACAGGGACGACGCCTGCGGGGTGATGGCGGGCATCCGTTCGGCGACCATGCGGGCCGTCTCGGTCGCCCGCAGCAAGGGCGAGTGCCATACGGCACTGAGAGGCATGCCTGACAGCCGATCGGCGATCAGGGATGCCTGGCGCTGACCCCGCGGAGAGAGCGGACCATCGACCAGCCCGTGCTCGGCATCCTGATGCTCGCCGTGGCGAACGAGGTAGATGAAGTGCGTCATCCTCGCTCGCTTTCGTCCCGGCGTGCCCCGATGCCACGCCGTTTCCAGCCTAGGTCACGAATGCGCCGTGTCACGAAACGATCTCGGCGCGGCCCGACCGCGCCCTCCCTCGAGCGTCACTGTGCCGCGCGGGACAGCTCTCCCAGGTGCGCGCGGCTCAGCTGCACACCCACACCCTGCGTCAGTTCTTCGACGTGCTCGGGCGCATAGGCGTTCACGATCGGCGCAACGACGGTGCGTTGCGCGAGCAACCAGCCGACCGCGACGGCGGCGTCGGGCACCGAGAGCTCGAGCGCGATCGCATCCAGCGCCTTGAGCACCTTCTGGCCGCGTCGATTGAGATATGCCGCTACCTGCATACCGCGTGCCGACAGGCCGACTCGGTCACGACTGCGGTGACGCCCCGATAGGAAGCCGTGCGCGAGCGGGTGCGAGGGGGTGACCGCGATTCCCTGCGCACCTGCGACGAGCCGCAGGTCGCCCTCGAAGGCGGACCGGTGCACGACGTTGTAGTGCGCATCGAGAACCGTGAAGCGGGGGTAACCGGCCGAGGCGAGAATCCGCGCCTCGACGAGACGCTCGGGCGTGAATGCTGCGGCGCCGAGGTGCCGTACTTTGCCCGACCCGATCAGCCACTCAGCGGTCGCGAGGGTCTCTTCCAGCGGGACGGATGTGTCGGCACCGTCGAGATACAGAACGTCGATGTGGTCCGTGCCCAGCCGCACGAGGGATGCCTCGACGGCACGTACGAGGTTGACGGGGCCGAGACCCGGGTTGTCGGGGTGCGCTCCGACCCTGACGGCCACAACCGTGTCATCCCGCGCCTGTCGAGACGCCAGCCACTGGCCGATGATGTGCTCGCTGCGCCCCGCCGAGAACGAGTCCGCCGTGTGCAGGGCGTTACCGCCGAGCTCGACATAGCGGTCGATGATCCGGTGGCTGGTCGACAGGTCGATGTTCCAACCGAACTCCGCACCACCGAGCATGAGCGGAAAGATTTCGAGCCCGGTTTCGCCGAGCGTGACGCGCATGCCGTGGCCGATGCTCGGGCCGAGAACCGGGATGGGTGACGACGGGTGCGGAGCGGGCGGGGAAGCCTGCCCCGTCGACACATCGGCACCGATACCGAAGAAACTCATGCTCCCACCCCCTCGCGCGCTACGTGCCACGAGTCGCGACTTCTTGCCTTATGTCGCGCCCCCCGACGCTTTCTTCGAGAGTAGGGCAGCCCACCGACCGTGGCGCGCGATCCGGTGACGAACCTATGAACTACCCATAACGCTTTGGTCACGACAGACGACGGAGCCCCCGCACCCGCGAGGGGTGAGGGGGCTCCGCAATCCGATCAGGTCAGATCAGACAGCAACCTCGGGTGCGCTTTCGGCGGCACCCTGGTCTGCAGCCTGGTCGGCCGACTCTTCGACGACCGGCTCGAGCGACAGCTTGCCGCGGTCATCGATCTTCGTGATCTTCACGAGGATCTTCTGACCGACACCGAGCACGTCTTCGACGTTCTCCACACGCTTGCCACCGGCGAGCTTGCGGACCTCGCTGACGTGCAGCAGTCCGTCCTTGCCGGGCAGGAGCGAGATGAACGCACCGAACGTCGCGATCTTGACGACGGTTCCGAGGAACTGCTCGCCGACCTCGGGGTTGGTCGGGTTGGCGATCGCGTTGACCTGCGCGCGAGCGGCCTCGGCCGACGGACCGTCGACGGCACCGATGTAGACGGTTCCGTCTTCTTCGATCGAGATCTGGGCGCCGGTCTCGTCCTGGATGGAGTTGATCGTCTTGCCCTTGGGGCCGATGAGCTCACTGATCTTGTCGACCGGGATCTGCACGCTGATGACGCGCGGCGCGGTGGGCGCCATCTCGTCAGGAGCGTCGATCGTGGCGTTGATCAGGTCGAGGATGGCGAGACGCGCATCCCGTGCCTGCTGCAGCGCCGCGGTCAGAACCGAGGTCGGGATGCCGTCGAGCTTGGTGTCGAGCTGGATCGCCGTGACGAATTCGCTCGTACCGGCGACCTTGAAGTCCATGTCGCCGAGGGCGTCTTCGGCGCCGAGGATGTCGGTCAGGGCGGCGTAGCGCGTCTGTCCATCGACCTCGTCCGAGACAAGACCCATGGCGATACCGGCGACGGGAGCCCGCAGGGGCACACCGGCGTTCAGCAGCGACAGGGTCGAGGCGCAGACGGAGCCCATCGACGTCGAGCCGTTCGAGGAGAGCGCCTCGGAGACCTGACGGATGGCGTACGGGAACTCTTCGCGCGACGGCAGCACCGGGACGAGGGCGCGCTCGGCCAGGAAGCCGTGCCCGATCTCGCGACGCTTCGGGCTACCCACACGGCCGGTCTCACCGGTCGAGTACGGCGGGAAGTTGTAGTGGTGCATGTAGCGCTTGTGCGTGACGGGCGACAGCGAGTCGATCTGCTGCTCCATCTTGAGCATGTTCAGCGTGGTGACACCCAGGATCTGGGTCTCGCCGCGCTGGAAGATCGCCGAGCCGTGCACGCGCGGGATGACGTCGACCTGTGCGTCGAGCGCACGGATGTCTGCCAGTCCGCGGCCATCGATGCGGACGCCGTCGGCGAGGATGCGTCCACGGACGATCTTCTTGGTGACGGACTTGTACGCGGCCGAGAACTCGAGGGTCGCGACGGCCTGCAGCTCGCCGGACTCGACGGCCGCGAGCAGCTCGCCCTTGACCCGGTCCTTGAGCTCGTCATCAGCGGTCTGACGCTCGACCTTGTCGGCGATCTGGTAGATGCCGACGAGCGGGTCGTACGCGCGGTGTGCGACGAAGTCGTAGGTCTCTTGGCTGTAGGGCAGGAAGACCGGGTAGTTCGCGATCTCCTTGGCAGCCGTGTTCGCCAGCGTCTGCTGTGCGGAGACGAGCTCGCGCAGGAACGGCTTGGCGGCCTCGAGGCCCTCGGCCACGACGGCCTCGTTCGGCTTGACGGCGCCGCCCTTGATGAGGTTCCAGGAACCCTCGGTGGCCTCGGCCTCGACCATCATGATCGCGACCTCTCCGTCGGGCAGAACGCGTCCCGCGACGATGAGGTCGAAGACGGCCTCTTCGAGCTGCGTGACGGTCGGGAACGCGACCCACTGGTCGGCGTGCTCGCCGTGACCCGGGATGAGCGCGAGGCGAACGCCGGCGATCGGTCCGGAGAAGGGCAGGCCCGAGATCTGGGTGGACGCCGACGCCGCGTTGATCGCGAGCGCGTCGTAGAACTCACCCGGCGCGATCGAGAGCACCGTGATGACGATCTGGACTTCGTTGCGCAGGCCGTCGACGAACGACGGGCGCAGCGGCCGGTCGATCAGACGGCAGACGAGGATGGCCTCGGTGGAGGGGCGGCCCTCGCGGCGGAAGAACGAGCCGGGGATCTTGCCGGCGGCGTACGAGCGCTCTTCGACATCCACCGTCAGGGGGAAGAAGTCGAAGCCCTCGCGGGGGTGCTTTCCGGCGCTGGTGGCCGAGAGGAGCATGGTCTCGTTGTCGAGGTAAGCGGCAACGGCGCCCTGAGCCTGCTGCGCGAGGCGGCCGGTCTCGAAGCGGATGGTGCGGGTGCCGAAGCGGCCGTTATCGAGAACGGCCTCGGCGGATGTGATTTCAGGACCTTCCAAGAGGTCTCTCCTTCTTTGTTTCGACTCGCGCGCCCGTATGGCGCACGAGTGTGTGCGAAGAAGCAGGAACAGGCAGATATGGGCGCGCGGCGCGCAATACGCGATCTAGCCTGCGCTGGCCACCAGTAGAAATCCACCCGGCGCACTCGCGACGAGGAGACCACCACAGGGGACCAGCTTTCTGCCGGCCTGCTCCAGGTGCACCGCGGTTCGCGATGCGTATGAAATTGTCTGATGACACGACGAATGCCACGTCATCACATTTCACCCTACCAGTCGCCGCCTTCGGGCTGCCCGCGTAGGCTTGCCGGATGAGCACTGAAGACGTGACGCCCACCGCGGCATCCGACGATGTCAAGCGCAAGTTCAAGGAAGCGCTCGAGAAGAAGAACGCCAAGCATCGCGAGGGCGAGGCCCACCTGAACGGTGATTCGGCCGTTCACGCGACGCAGGGTCCGGCCTCGGTCAAGCGCGAGTTCCGACGCAAGAGCGGCTGAGAAGGAGCACCCGATGGTCTTCGAGCCCACTTTCGAAGAGATTGACGCAGACGCGGCGGCCCGCGACGCGGCGCTCTCGAATTCCGTCGACCCCGAAACGGTGGTCCACGCGACGCACGCGATCGACCCCGAGGCCCCCGCCGACACCGCGGATGCGGTCGACGACGATGACCTGGACGCCGATCTCGGAGGCGAGGCGGATGCCGCACTCGCCACCGAGGTCAGCGCCAATGACCTACCCCCGTACGGCGAGGAGTGACGATGTCCGATCGACGAGAGAACCCCGCGGCAGAGGATCGCGACGCGGTAGCCATGAGCGACGCACCGGGTGACGAATCCGGGGATCTCAACGCTTTCCAGACGGCCGAACTGCGCCGTCAGATTGAACTCGAGCTCGAACAGTACGAGCAGGGCATCGAGGGCTGACCCCGACCCATCGCCCGCTCAGCCGAGCGCGTTCTCGATGATGTCGGCCAAATCGGCCGGCTTCGACAAGAACGGCGAGTGGCTGGTGTCCATCCGGACGGCGGTCGAGCCCGACCGCGCCGCGAGCGCCTCCTGCGCGGGCAGCGGGAAGATCGCGTCCTGCTCGGTGATGACATAGGTCGTGGGCTTATCGCGCCACGCCACGGTCGTCACGGTCTCGCTGAAGGCGATGGAGCTCTGCGGCTTGAGTCGACCGACGGCGTCCGCAGCGGCCACCTCGTCGACGTCCGCGAAAAAGAGGCCGGTCGCGGGCTCTGCCTCGGTCCCCGCCGTTGCCAGCGGACCGTCGACGACCCACCACGACGGTGCCACTCCCCCGACGGCGCCGAGCAATGACTCGCCCTCGTCCAGCACGAACGCGGCGATGTAGACGATGTGGACGACGGAATCGGATGTCGCGCCCTGCGTCGTCGGGACGCCCCCGTACGAGTGAGCGACGACCGCCACCGGACCCGGGATGGCGTCGATCGCCGCCGCGATGGCGTCCGCGTCATCCGTCATGTGCAGCTCTCGCGGGTCGTCGGCATGCACCGTCGGCAGATCGACGGTGCGGACATCCCATCCCCGCGACTCGAGTTCGGCCTGCAGGGGCACCCAGGCCCACGAGCCGTGCCAGGCGCCGTGGACGAGCAGAAGTGTGGGGCGATCGGTCATCGGGAACTCCGTCTTCATCGTCGGATCGTGCGGTCGGGATCGTGCGGTCGGGATCGTGCAGTCAGGATCGTGCAGTCAGGATTGTGCGGACGCGCAGTGCGGGTACAAGCGGGCGCTGTTCGGGCAGCGCCCGCTTGAGGCTCACGCGTCTACGGACGAAGATAGGTCGACGCGTCCGAACACGCACTGGCGCGGAACGAAAGTCGATGGCGATGAACGCAATCTCTGTGCACGACGAGCCCGTTCCAGTCCTTGCGGCGACCACGGCGGACCAACGCGAGTCCGACCGGTTCCAGAGCTTCCGCGACGCGCTGTGCGATGTGTACCTCGGCATCCGTCCCGAGCGCCCGTCCTCGGGGTCGTTCGACGCCGACGTACTCGCGTATGACTGGGACGGAGCGATTCTGTCGCGCATGCGTGCGCCCGGCCACGAGGCGCGTCGCGATGCGGCCTCGCTCGCCCGTGTGCCCGACGATGCGCTGTTCGTCAACGTCTCGCCGGATTCGTCATCGCGGCTCGATCACCTCGGCGAAAGATGGCGGATGCCCGCCGGAGCGCCGATCCTGCTCGACAACTCGGCACCGTTCGCCCTCGAGTTCGATCCACGGCGGCGATTCCGTCTCTATTCTTTGCGCGTCCCGCGCACGTTCGCCGGCGTCGAACCGAGCGGCCGTGCGGTAGCCGACCTGAACCGGCGTCTCTCGGCTTCGGGTGCGGGCGCGCGCCTGGGCGCGCAATGCGCTCTGCTGACAACGGAGTTCGACGCGGGACGATGGGATGCCGCGGCCGCCATGACTCGCGCGGTCGTTGCCATGCTGCGCGGCGCCCTCACCGGCGTTGATGTCGAGACGGATGCGCTTTCCCGACTCGAGTCCGGCAAGCGTGCCGCATCCTCTCGGATCAATGATCCGGACTTCGACGTGCACGAGTTCGCCCGCTCGGTGAACGTCTCGGTGCGGACGATCCAGAACGACTTCCGCGCGTCGGGCGAGACATTCCGCGGGTGGCTGCTCGGCGCCCGACTCGATGCGGCCCGAGAGCTGCTGCGCTCCCCCGCATGGCGGGAGCGATCCGTGGAGGTAGTTGCGGCGGCGTCCGGCTTCCGCGACATCGCGCACTTTCATCATGTTTTCCGGGACCGGTTCGACGCGACGCCAGGATCATTTCGCCCCTGAGGGGCGCCGAGAACGCACAAGGGCCCCGTCGACCTGGACGGTCTCGGGGGCCCTTGGACACGGCTGGGTCAGTGCGCGCCGGCTCGGGCCTTCCGACCCTCGAGCCGCTCGTCCTCCGCGCTGGCCGCCTCTTCGAGACCCGCGACGCCCACGGCATCCGGTGCGTCCGACATCCCATCGTGATCGGTTCCCGTCAGCGAGCTCTCATCGAACGGGAGGTCACCGGCAAGTACGTGGCGCGCTCGCGCCGCGTCGAACTCCTTGACCCAGGTGCCGATCAGCACGGTCGCCACGGCGTTGCCGGTGAAGTTCGTGACGGCACGGCCCTCTGACATGAACCGGTCGATTCCGACAATCACGCCGACGCCGTCGACCAGGTCGGGGCGGTAGGCCTGGAGCCCCCCGGCGAGGGTTGCGAGCCCGGCACCCGTGACGCCCGCGGCGCCCTTGGACGCGATGACCATGAACAGCAGCAGCCCGATCTGCTCGGGGATCGACATCGGCATACCCATGCCCGCGGCGATGAAGAGCGAAGCCATCGTGAGGTAGATGGCCGTGCCGTCGAGGTTGAAGGAATAGCCCGTGGGCACCGTGATGCCGACGACCGGCTTCGAGACACCCAGGTGCTCCATCTTCGCGATGAGGCGCGGGAGCGCGGACTCGGACGACGACGTGCCGACGATCAGCAGGTACTCGCGGCCGAGGTACTTCATGAGGCTGAACAGATTGACCCGGGCGACGACGTACAGCAGCGTGCCGAGTATCCCGACGATGAAGAGCGCGCAGGTGATGTAGAACGCGATCATCAGGACGCCGAGGCTCAGGATGGCCGCGAAGCCGGTCTTGCCGACGACGGCCGCGATCGCCCCGAAGGCGCCCAGCGGTGCCAGCCAGAGGATCATGCCGAGGATGCGGAAGACGAGTGCCTGCAGGTTCTTGACCGCGAACATGATGGGCTCGCCCTTTTTGCCCATCTTCTGCAGCGCGAACCCGACAAGAAGGGCGATGAACAGCACCTGCAGCACGCTCTCCCCCGTGAAGGCCGAGAAGAAGGTGGTGGGGATGATGCCGAGGATGAACTCCTGCGTCGTCTTCGCCTCGCTCGTGTCAGCGTCGTAGGTGGAGTTCGTCATGTTCAAGCCCTCACCTGGGTGGATGATGTTGCCGACGACGAGGCCGATGGCCAGCGCGAAGGTCGTCATGATCATGAAGTACAGCAGCGCCATCCCGCCGATCTTGCCGACGGTCGCGGCCTTGGCGATCGAGCCGACGCCCACGACGATCGTGCAGAAGATGATCGGCGCGATCATCATCTTGATGAGCGACACGAAGCCCTTGCCGATCGGCTCGAGCGCGACGGCGAACTCCGGCCAGATCAGGCCGATGCTGGCCCCGAGTACCACGGCGATGATCACGGCGACGTAGAGCCATGTGTGCCTGTCCCAGGCCCGCTTGCCCCTGCGCCCGTTGAAACGCGGGAGAGTGAATGATCCCGTCTTGGGGATGCCTTGAGTCATCTTTGCCTCCTGGTGAACCGTCGTTGTTCGTGATCGCCATCGCGGTGTGTCGTGGCGATCCCTGCCAGTACTGTGGGCCCGCTCCGGATGCCGGAAGGGGTTGCGGTCGTATTGGTCGCACGAGAGGTGCACGGCAATCGGCGACGGCGCGGCAGGATGGGACTCCACGGACAGAGATGTCACACGGACGTTGACATCGATGAAGAGGAGACGTCGTGTCCCGCACGCCGAAGAACGCTCGCCGCGCACCGAGCGCCGCGTCGCGCGTCTTCTTCGTCTTCGTGGGGGCCGTCGTCGCGATCGCGTCGGTTGTCGGGGTTGCCCTGGTCGTCGTCGCCCTGGTGGATGAGCGGCGGGAGGCCGAAACCTTGACTCTCGCCGTCGCTCGCTCCGTTGCGGCCGATCCCGCGGTCGCGGATGCGGTGGCGGCCGGAGGGGCGGATGCCACGGACGTGCTGCAACCGATCGCTCTCGAGATCACGAGCGAGACCCCGATCGACTTCGTCACCATCATGACGCCCGCGGGTATTCGGCTGACGCATCCCGATCCCGCTCAGATCGGTCTGCCCTACCTCGGCACGATTGCCGAGGCCTCGGCGGGCGGGGTCGTCCTCGAAGAATTCACGGGAACGCTCGGTCCCTCCGTCCGCGCCGTCGTGCCCGTTCTCTCGGGCGATCGTGTCGTCGGCCTGGTCGCGGCCGGGGTGACCGTTCAGAGCGTCGCCGGGCAGCTCTGGGGACGCATCCCCGCGATTCTGGCTCTGACGGCCGCGCTCGTCGTGATCGGCACCGTGGCCGCGTGGCTGGCGCGACGACTGACGCGGCGCGTGGCGGGCGACCTTCCCGCGAGCGCGGTGCGTGACGCGGTGTCTTCCTACGAATCGGTGCGGGCCCTCGGGGAGGCTCTCCGGGCGCAGGCCCACGAGCACGGCAATCGGATGCACACGGCGGTCGCCCTGATCGAACTGGGCCGCGCCGCCGAGGCGATCGAGCTGCTGACCGAACGGACGCGCGAGAGCCAAGAACTCGTCGATCGGATGACTCCGCTCCGTGCCGGCGAACCTGCCGTCGAGGCGCTACTGCTCGGCAAGGCATCACAGGCGTCGGAGCTCGGTGTCGGATGGAACGTCGACATCGACCCAGGCGCACCACGATCCGTGCTCGGTCCCGTCGACGCGGTCTCGGTCGTCGGGAATCTGATCGACAACGCGATCGATGCCGCCGCTGCGGGCGACGAACCACGGTGGGTTCGGGTGCGCATCCGACCCGCCGGCACGGCGGTAGCCGTGAGTGTGAGCGACAGCGGGCCACCCATTTCGGCCGAGGTGAGCGCCCGGATGTTCGACCGCGGCTTCAGCACCAAACCCGCGGGGCCGTCGGGGCGCGGGGTCGGACTCGCCCTCGTGCGCGATATCGTGGCCGCCAGCGGGGGCGAGATCACCGTGAACGACTCCCCCACGACATTCCGGGTCGTCCTGCCGGGGAGGACAACATGACGGATGGCCCCATGACGGATGACCCCGCCACCGCGCGTGCGGCAACCACGGATTCGATCGGGGTGCTCATCGTCGACGATGAGCGGCTGACCCGCGAAATGCACCGCGCGTACGTCGACAAAGTCGAGGGCTTCCAGGTCGTCGCCGAGTGCGCGGGTGCACGGGCGGCGGTCGCCGCGGTGTTCGAGGCAGAGGTCGGGGCCCGGATCGACCTCGTGCTGCTCGATATGACCATGCCCGACGGACACGGGCTCGACCTCGCACGTCTCATCCGTGCCCGAGGCGCGCCCATCGACATCATCGCGATCACGGGGGTGCGGGATGCCGAGGTCGTCCGGACGGCCCTCGCGCTCGGAGTGGCTCAATATCTCATCAAGCCCTTCACATTCGGGATGTTCCGCGAACGCCTGGAACAGTACGCGGAGTTTCGACGACGTTCGCGTGAAGCATCCGGTCAGGCAACCCAGGCCGAAGTCGACGCGCTGCTCGGCGCCCTGCACCCGCCGACCGCCTCGGCACCGCCGAAGGGGCTCGCCTCTGACACGCTCGACCGTGTCACCGCGGCGCTCCGCGAGAACGGACCGCTCTCCGCCGCCGAGGCGGGCGCGGCGCTCGGTCTCTCACGGGTCGCGGCACGCCGGTACCTCGAGCACCTCGCTGACGTGGGGCGAGCCGAACGCAGCTCGCGCTGGGGCACACCCGGACGCCCCGAAACCGAGTACGCCTGGCGGGGCTGAAGAAGCCTCAGGTCGTCGGCGTCCGGCGGCGAGAGCGACCCGGCAGCACGACATAGTCGGCGTGCTTGGCCGAGAGCCCGTCGCCGGCGGTCTTGCCGCGCAGTCGGCGCCACACCCCGGGAGGGCATGCGCGGTCAACCACGGTCGTGTCGGACCCGAGGCATCCTCGTCAGCCGACTCGTCCGCGTGCAACGCGGCTTCCAGCAGGCCGAGCTGTTCGGCGTCGGGGATTCCGAGCACGTCTGCCGCGCGGTAAGCGAGCAGGCGATGGCCGGCCGAGCGCAGATGCACGCCGTCCTCGGCCCAGAGGTCGAGCTGAGACACGCTGGGGAGTGCTTCGACGTCGAGCAGCAGCGATCCCGTTTCGCGGGCGATGCGACGCAGCTCGGAGTTGTAGCGCGCGAACCGGCGGGCGAAAATCCGGGCGGCGCGGCGGTGCGGCAAGAACGGGGTCGCGAGCAGTACATCCGCGCCGGTCGCGCGCAGCGTCCGAACGACCTGTTCGACCTCGGCAGACAGACGCGCCGGATTCGCGCCCTGCTTGACCAGGTCGTTCGCACCGATCAGCACCGAGACGAGGTCCGGGCGCAGATCCAGGGCCGCCGGGAGCTGGCGCGACACGACATCACGGATCCGACTACTGCGGATCGCGAGATTGGCGTAGCGGAACGATCCGCGCTTGGGGCCCGCAGACGACAACATCAGGGCCAGGCGGTCGGCCCACCCGCGGTACTGACCGGACGGGGCCCGCGACACGTCGCAGAGACCCTCGGTGATCGAGTCGCCGAGAGCGACGTACCGCCGCCAGCCAGGAGCCGCCGCCGAGGGGGCGGTCGGGGTGGGCGGCAGCTCGGGCCGCGTGATGCCGCGGGCGAGGAGGGCGTCATCGATCGGACGGAGAACCCGTGCCTCTGCGTAGCGGTCGACGAGGTCGCGACAGAGCGCCTCCCAGGTGCGGTGGCGCACTCCCTCCCGCGCGGCAAGGCCGAACGAGCGGCGCTTGGCTTCGTCGCCGGTCAGGTCGGCGACGCGGGCCCGCAGATCGCGCAGATCGCCGGGTTGGTACAACCAGCCGTCGATGCTGCTGCGGACAAGGTCGACGGGGCCGCCCCGACCGGTGGCGACCACCGGGATACCGCTCGCGTGAGCCTCTTGCACTGTCTGACAGAAGGTCTCGCTCTCGCCCGGGTGCACGAAGACATCGAGGCTCGCGAGGGCCTCCGCGAGCTCCAGGCCGTCGAGGAATCCCGTGAAGACCGCGGTCGGAAGTGCGGCCTGCAGGCGCGCACGGTCGGGACCGTCACCGATGACGACGAGTCGAACGCCCGGCAGATCCGTGAGCGCCCGCAGATCCTCTACCTGCTTCTCCGCCGCGAGGCGTCCCGCATACCCCACGAGGATCTCGCCGGGGGCGATGCTCCGACGCCACGCCTCGCTGCGGCGGCTCGGAGTGAACCGTTCGGCGTCGACACCGCGTCCCCAGGGCCGCAGTCGGTCGATGCCGAGCGCCTCGAGCTGCGCGATCGCCGCCGACGACGGCGCGAGCGTGAGGGTCGCACGGCGGTGCAGTCGTGCGACGTGACGCGCGACGAGGGGCGCGGCGCCGACGACACCGTACTTCTCGGCATACGCGATGACATCCGTCTGATAGATGGCGACGGAGGGCACTCGCAGCGCATCTGCGGCCGCGACCCCCTGGGAGCCGAGAACGAACGGCGAAGCCAGGTGGACGACGTCCGGGGCGAAATCCCGCAGCAGGCGCGTGAGGTACGCCGTCCGCGCGAACACGACGCGCACATCGGGGTACGACGGCAATGGGACGGAGCGGAGCAGCTCCGTCCGCGCGTCGGTGAAGTCCGGCAGCATCTTTCGCGAACCCCGTGCCGTTCCACCCGGATGCGGGGCGATCACGAGCGTCTCGTGCCCCTCGCGGCGAAGGTGCCGCAGCACCTGCGCGACCGAACCGGTCACGCCGTTCATGTGGGGCAGGGCGGATTCCGCCAGCAGGGCGACTCTCACATGTCCAGGGTGAAGCGCCCGCGGGTGCACGGCGTGCCGAAACAGCCCCGAACACCGAGAGTTCATCGAGCGCACGCATCCGCGTCACCGAACGGATGCCCGGGCGTCGCCGCACCCCGGGATCGGCCGCGACCCGCCGAAACGCTCGTTCGCACGGCGTTCACGCGAGCTTGCTACCCAAGGGTTGTGATGTCCGACGTTCTCTCGACGATCGCCGCGAGCCCCTGGGCACTGGTCGCGATGTTCGGACTCGTGCTGGGTGACGCGTTTCTGGTCGTGATCCCGGGCGAGACCGCCGTGACGGCACTGGCCGCGCTCAGCGTCTCGTCACCGGAGAGCCGAGGCTGCTGGGGATCATCGCCGTGGCCGCGCTGGCCGCCTTTCTGGGCGACACGGTCTGCTATCTCGTAGGCCGGCGCGTGGGGCTGGAACGGTGGGCATGGATGCGTCGGCCCCGCATCGCCGGCGCGTTCTCGTGGGCGCGGGCCCGTCTCGCGCGCAGCACGGCCGCGATCGTCTTCACCGCGCGCTTCATCCCGTTCGCGCGCCTCGCCGTGAACCTCACGGCCGGCGCGAGCGGGGTGACCGCGCCGCGATATCTTCCGCTCGCGGCGCTGGCCGCGCTCGGCTGGGCCTGTTATCAGGCCCTCGTCGGAACGGTCGTGGCAACGCTGTTGCCGGACGCGCCGGTGCTGGCCATCCTCGCCTCCATCGCGGTGGCACTACTGCTCGGCGTGGCGCTCGACGCCGCGCTCGCCGCGCGGTGGCGCCGCACACCCGGGGCGTGACGCGGGCCGGGCCCCGGGGCATCCGCTCCGTTCATGCGGGTGCACGCCGCCGAGATCGCCGGGTACACGCGAGTCCGCCCCCTGTACACGGGGTACAAG